>JBKBVP010000115.1:0-4480 GCA_046289495.1 Candidatus Kapaibacteriota bacterium
TTGTGGGGCAAAATCCCTCCAAGAGATACGATAAAATAAGTCGTGAAAATAAATTATTCGATTTTATCCATCGGCACCAACCTGATGTCTTGTGCATTCAAGAAGTGAAAGCCGATGTAGAGCAAATAGAACCGGAATTGCAAAAGCCCGATGGCTACATAGCAATTTACAACACTTGTAAAGTCAAGAAAGGATATAGCGGGGTGGCAATTTTTACCAAAATTGAACCCAAGGACACTATCTTAGAAATTGGCAAAGAAGAGTTCGACAACGAAGGAAGGTTTATACGATTGGATTTCGAAAAGTTCACCTTGTTGAATATTTACTTTCCGAAAGGATATACAGACCACGAAAGGCTTGATTTCAAAATGAAATTTTATGATGAAATTTATCGCTACCTTAGAAGTTTAAAAAAAGAGATAAAGAACATTGTTGTCTCTGGAGATTACAATACAGCACATACAGAGATCGATTTAGCGCGCCCTAAAGAGAACCAAAATGTCTCTGGATTTTTACCCATGGAGCGTGAAAAATTGGACGAGCTCGTAGATATGGGTTTTGTCGACGCTTTTCGTTTATTTACAAAAGAAGGGGGACACTACTCGTGGTGGAGCCAACGAGGAAGGGCTCGCGAGAACAATGTGGGCTGGCGTGTTGATTACCATTTCGTTAGCAAAGAAATGGTGCCCTTTGTCGAAAAAGGCTATATGCTTCCCAACGAATTTGGCTCGGACCACTGTCCCGTTGTTTTGGAAATTTCCAATCAGTTAGTGTAAAAAAATATGTGTTATGGGCAAATCAATCTTAATTATTTTAGTTGGAAAGAGAAACGAAGCTGCTGTTAATGTACAAAAGTTACTTACTGGATGGGGATGTATGATAAAAACTAGACTCGGAATTCACGACGGAGTATTGGAAAATTGCTCCGAAGAAGGTTTAATCATTTGCGAAATGGTCGGTGAAAAAGAGAAGCACGAGGAGCTTACACGAAAGTTGAATTTGCTTAAAAGTGTAAAAGCAAAACTTGTACATTTGCAGCTAGAAGAGGAATAATGCATAAGCCGTTATTCCAAGATTATACACTTGCAATAATTACTTTTTCTTCCGTTTTGTTGAGTTTATTTATTGGATAATTTCAATGCTACGAAAAATAATTTTGATATTTTTTTGGGTAAATATTTCTTTATTTATTGCTTTCGGACAAAAATCAAAAATGATTTTTCCCAGCGAGGACCTTCTCTACGAAGTATCCTTTTTGGGAATTAAATTGGGTACAATACGAGTAGTCACCGAAAACCACGAGCAGTTGCAAGGTAAATTAGTCCACAAGGCAAAGGCTTACATCGACTCATACTCCGGGATTCCATTCGTAAGCTTGCACGCAGTATTTTCAAGTTGGTTCGACCAATCCATAGGTTTTTCCTACAAGTTTACTTCCAGTATGAAAGAAAAAGACTATTGGCTCTACGACCAGATTTTATTTGATTATCCGAATAAAAAAATAACAATCGAAAAGTTCAAAAAGAATCAAAAGTATTATTCAAATGTTATTTCAACCTCGAAGATGTGGTCCGATGGCTTGTCGCTATTCTTTCTAGCTCGAGAATACACACGATCCAAGAAGAATATTAAAATTCCCACATTGATGGATGTAGATACCGCCTATACGTATATAAACTTCCACGGAGCGAGAGAAAATATTACAATCGAAAGTATTGGCTATCCAGTTCGGACAGTTCGTTTCAATGGAAAAGCAGATTGGACGGGGATTTACGGTCTTACTGGTCATTTCGAAGGTTGGTTCAGCGACGACGATGCAAGCGTACCAATCAAGGCAAAAATGAACGTTTACATCGGTAGTATAAATATCGAACTAATAAAATGGAATCGCAAAGGCTGGATACCACCCAAAGGCTAAATCTCCAACCTACTAAAGTCCGATTGCATCAAAAATAAAAGTAAATACAGTGTCGGCTATGATTATTGTAAAAATACCACTCACCACAGAGATAGTAGTCGCCGAACCAACGCTCTCGGCGCCGCCACGCACTTGCAATCCACGATAGCAGCCAACTGAAGCAACAAGAAAACCAAAAATTATGCTCTTTAAAAGACCAGAACTTAAATCGCTTAAATCTACGGCTAATTGAAGTTCTGTAAAATATCCAACAGCAGTAATATCGAGTGTAAACAAGCCTGATAAAAGACCACCTAATATTCCAGCAACATTACCAAAAACCGTAAGCAGAGGTATTGAAAAAGTTACAGCCAAAACACGCGGAATGACCAAGAATCGAAACGGATCGAAACCCATAGCGCGCAGGGCATCAATTTCTTCGGAGACTTTCATTGTGCCAAGCTCCGCTGCAAATGCAGACCCAGAACGCCCCGCAACTAATATCGCCGTCATCAATGGACCAAGCTCTCGTACAACTGATACACCTATTAAGTCCGCAATAAAAATATCTGCGCCAAACTGTTTCAGTTGAATTGCCCCTTGATAACCAGAAATTACCCCTATAAGCAAAAGTATGAGCGTTACAATTGGAAGGGCATTGACACCGTTTTTTAGGAAAAGCAATGGAAAATCTTTCCAGCGGACTTTTTGTGGTCGAAAAATAGAAAATAGGAGCTTTGTCAACAACTCCCCGAAGAATTCGAAAAAAGTTAAATAATCCTTTAGGATAAATCGCATTTTTTCACCAATTGTGGCGAAATATTGCACAATTGGATTCAAGGCAATCTCCTTTTGTGGCTCCTTCAGTGAAATGTCTGAAAATTTTTCCCAAAGGTTTTGCATCTCCTCCGTCATCCCCTGGACTTCTAAGTCTAATGAATGTATCTTTGTCCATTCCGTAATTTCATTTAAAAACAACACAATAGAAGTATCGAAAATTTTTACACGGCTAAAATCTAAAATCAACTTTTTTGCTCCACGGAATGTTTTTTCAAAAGGTTTCAGTTTGTCGAAATAAGGTAAATACTCGAGTGTGAATGGATATAAAAATTCAATCTTTACATTGCTTGCTTCTTTGTCGATATTGTAGTAATTTAGTTTTTTTATATTCATTGTTTCTCGACTGAAAAACAAATACAAATTCAAATTAATAATTTTTTCTGCAAAGGCAAATGGGGAAGACCAGTAAAAAAAATAAACCAGACACAGAGAAAAATAACTATGAAAGCTTTTATCTGAGCAAGACAAAAAAAATCCCCGGCACTCGTAGTATGGTGCGAGGAAAAGTTTTAGAAGTACTCTTTGCCAACGAAATCAGTCGGGAGCCGATAGATAATCTATTTGAAATAATCTTCTACCGACAGTTTAAATTCGAACCAGACGAACCTAATACGAATCGACTCCTTACTCGGGAGGAAATTTTGGAGCTCGAAGCAGATATACCAATTATATGGGACGAGGAGGAAGTGCAATTTGCCAAAGAACTAATCGAAAAAACTATCGAGACGCGACCTTTTTCCATCGAGGAAATACGACAAACGATTGCAAATTGGGAATTCGAACGTTTGACTATAACCGACAGAATCATCCTCGAGATGGGAATTGCAGAACTACTTCACTTTCCACAAATCGACCCAGAGGTCACCATAAACGAAGCCATAGAGGTAGCAAAACTATACTCAACCGACAAAAGCGGTCTCTTTGTCAATGGCATTTTGGATACTCTTTATAAAAAGTTTCTCCAGCAAGGCTTGATACAAAAAAATAAATAGCGACTGCATCCTACAACCACAGGCAGAACCAATGTCTTCTGCAAAGTAAAACATACATTACATCACCCAGTTCACCCCCGCACGCAAGCACTAAAGCTATTCAAGTAGCAATATCTTAGTAAATTGATTGTGATTACGTAAAAAGTATACGCCTTTCGGTAAGCTTTTTATGTCATCTACATTATTGATATTGCAAACAGAAACTCCCCAAATATTATAAATAGTTGAACCAAACAGTTTATCAAGTAGAAACCTTTCCTCTCCATAGAGTTTATGCTTCTGAATTAATAAGCTTTCTTCGACAATTTGCATTGGTTCAACCACCGAATTTGGTTGATTTACCGTAACAAAATATTTCGATACCCAAGCCGAGGTATATTTTTCGTTCTTTGCAAGAACTCTACAGAAGTATGTTCTATAATATTTCGTGTTCTTCATTTGGAAAGTAGTATCAGTCAATGTCGTATCAAGTATCAAATCAGTTTCAAAAGATGGCAGAGGCATATAAGGATCGCTAAAATCAACCCCGGGTCCTTCGGCTATTTGCAAACGATAAAGATTTGCACCTTCAACATTACTCCATTTTATTGTAAAATTCAATGGTATCTTGTAATAACCCTTGGGTTCAACAAATTTGGGGGGTGCAAGTGTGCTGTCTCCTGTGTAAATTTCAACAGTAAGATATCTAAGTTCCTCACGCAACGAACCGAGTCCATAAGCAACTTCACCATCGTAGTAACTCAGCATTACT
>JBKBVP010000115.1:4490-5367 GCA_046289495.1 Candidatus Kapaibacteriota bacterium
TGATATGTAGCTGGTGTTATAAATTTCCACGACTTTCCATTGTCATCTGTATATGCATATTGACTATTAATAATAGTCGTAAAGCGATTTCCGTTGAATGGTCCGTTTAAAGGTAGATAGGAATTTGTGTCAAGACTTGGTAATGCAAATAGTGTGTCCCAGCTTACTCCAAAATCTTTTGATTTTAAAACGACCTTGGAGTTATTTGCTTTATTGTACCCGGAGAATAGCCATAGAGAATCATTTGCAAAATAAACCATTCTTGCTTTTTTAGCAAAGTCTGGGAAACTCAATGTATCCCATGTTTTACCATCGTCGCGGGATACCCAAAAATCTCGAGGGTTTGTAAAGAGTGCGACTACCGGTGGTGAATAGAACCCGTTAATACTAAAATAAAATTTATTTGTTTTTACTTCTTTGTAGGTTTGCCAGCCGTCTGAAGTTAGTAATATCCTATCGTAGTTTTCAAGAGTATCTGGGAGCTGAGCTAAAATACCATGCAAAGAGTCCTTCATCTGAAGAAAAACGCTTGGTCTCTTTCTTAAATTCAAGTTGTCCTGTGTTGGATATATTGTCCAACTCTTACCACCATCTGTGCTTTTATATATAAATGTTATATATTTATAAAAAATATTAATACCATCTGTGTAGTGGAAGCGCGAACTGTCCACCAAGCAATAAATAGTTGTAGAATCCGTATAATTAACTTTTTTTATCAAATAACCGCTAAAGCTGTCGTTTGTTCTCATTTCTAACACATTTGTATCTTTGCCATTAACAAAGATTGCCAAATGGAAAAGGTATGAAGCGAAATGAGCGTCACTTTTATCACTAAGGAAGCTGAAATGACTTTTGTCGTATACAACCAAGTTACTTG
>JBKBVP010000116.1:0-5356 GCA_046289495.1 Candidatus Kapaibacteriota bacterium
GCTTTGTATATTAACATTCTTGCAGCATTTATCTTCATCGACATCTGAGCAAGCTTGGCTTGGATTAGTTGATGCTCTATTATTGGTTTTCCGAATGCCTTTCTTTCTTTAGCATAACGAACGGAGGCTTCGAAAGCCCCTTGGGCAATTCCCAAGGCTTGTGCTGCAATACCAATGCGTCCCCCATTTAATCCACGCATAGCTATGTAGAAGCCTTCGCCAACATTTCCAATGACATTTTCATCGGGCACTTCGACATTAGTGATACCGATGCTTGTTGTGTCGCTGGAGCGCAGTCCCATCTTGTCTTCTTTTTTACCGGGCTCGAAGCCCGGGGTCCCTTTTTCAATTGCAAAACAAGTTATGCCCTTGTAGCCAAGATCAAAATTGGTATTTGCAAAGACAACATATAAGTCTGCATTTTGTCCTGTGGTGATCCAATTTTTACTTCCATTTAATATCCAACGGTCTCCTACTTTACGAGCGGAGGTCTTAATCTGTGTGGCATCACTACCTGCTTCTGGCTCGCTAAGACAATAAGCACCAATCATCTCCCCTGTAACTAATTTCCGTAAATACTTTTCTTTCAAATACTCCGAGCCATATTTCTCAAATATCCAATTTACAAGTGAATTGTGCACAGAGAATATTACTCCTACCGAAGCATCAACTTTTGATATCTCCTCCAGTGCAATTACGTAGCTTATGGTATCCAAACCCTGACCACCCCAATTGGGCGAGACCATCATACCCAAATAGCCAAGCTCGCCAAGCTTCTTGATTATCTCCCTGGGGAACTCTCCACGGATATCTCTTTCAATTACCGACGGAGCAATCTCCTCTTGGACAAATTTTCTTATGTAATCTCGAACTTGTTCGTGAATTTCATCATACTGAAATGATATCATACAATCCAACAAATTGTTTACACCCACGCAATTTAAAAAATTTTTTTGTTTTCAAATCGTTGATTTTATTTATTACTAACATTTTGGTGATGATAGACAACGAAATTTTACCAGAGCGTACACTTTTGGTTGCAATCCCAAAGAAAGGAACTTCAAAAGAAACGATAGAAGAGCATCTCGAAGAATTATCCTCACTCGTAGTTACTGCCGGAGGAGAAGTTGCCGAGGCAATTTATCAAGAAGTTCTTTCACTTAATCCAGCAACAGCAATAGGAAAAGGCAAAGTAGAAGAAATCAAGAACATAATAAAAGAGAAAGAAATAAATTTAGTTGTTTTCGACGATGAATTATCCCCAGTACAAACAAAAAACCTCGAGAGCGAGTTCCAAGTGAAGGTAATAGACCGCACCACATTAATACTTGCAATCTTTGCAAAACATGCACGTACCAAAGAAGCAAAAGCACAAGTAGAATTAGCGCAACTACAATATATGTTACCACGACTGACACGCCTTTGGACACACCTCTCGAAACAGTATGGTGGAATTGGGACTCGTGGACCTGGAGAAAAGCAAATAGAAAGCGATAGAAGAATGATTAAACTTAGAATCCAAAGATTGCAGAAAAAGCTAAAAGAAATTGCAAAGCAAAAAGAAATTGAAAGAAAACCACGTTCAAGTTTTTATAAATTTGCTATTGTTGGCTACACAAATGCCGGCAAATCCACATTAATGCATCATTTAACAAATGCCAATGTCTTGGTCGAAGACAAACTTTTTGCCACATTAGACACCACAACCAAATCACTGCGCCTGCCAAACGATAAGATTGCTTTGATTTCCGATACAGTCGGCTTCATTCGCAAATTGCCAACGCATCTGATTGCTTCGTTTAGAAGTACTTTGAACGAAGTGCAATTTGCAGACGCTCTTATTCACATCGCAGATGCAAGCTATCGCTTCCTCGCCGAACAAATCGGCATCGTCGAGGACACACTCGAATCGTTGAACGTCGTTCACAAGCCAAGACTCCTCGTGCTCAATAAAATAGACTTGATTCAGGACAAAGAATATTTGAAATTTCTTCAAGATGAATACCCCGAAGCAATCCTGATTTCTGCCGAACGTGGAATTAATATTTCCACTTTGCTTAATAGAATGACCTCGCTAATGGAATCCGAGATTCGATATGTAAAATTGTTCCTACCATACACTAAAATGGAGTTGCTTCCCCTGGTCTACAAGTTCTCCTGTATTGTTCAAAAAGAAGAAAAGAACGAGGGTATCGAATTTCTGACCAAACTATTTAAACAAGAAGAGAATTATTTCGTCAAAATTTTTCAATCGTATATTTTAAATTGAAAAGGTATGGAAAATGATGCAAAATTGAAAGTGGAGAATATACTACGCGACACAAGGAAAAATGTCCGCTACATAATCCTTGCCAGCAGGAAATTAACTCGTGAAGAAAAATTGCGTGTTCTCCGGCTATATAATTACGAACCGCAAAATCTTAAGACAAAACCAAACTCTACTATCATCATCGAAAGCGGTATTTAACAAAGTGGAAGGCAAGCAAGAACTAAACGAACTTGTTACATCGCTATCACAACAATTCAAGATTAAGAAAATTTTAGAACTAATCGAAAATGGTTCAAGTTTTGGAGTTCGTCATTTACACGGCTCCTCAAAATCGTGGCTTATTTCTTTGCTCCGAAACAGCTTGTTAAATCGAAGAATTGTCATAATAGTTCCCGAAGAAAATTCCCTAAACAAGTTCAATTTGGATTTGCAATCTTTCTTTGGGATTAAAAATGTTTTTCCCATTACTTCTCGCTCAATATCGAAATACAGACAAATCCCAAATGAAAAATTAGAGCTTAACATCTACGAAAAGTTAATTCAATTCCATAAATATAACGACTCGATTTTAATCCTAACGCCCGAAATATTTGAATTCCAAGTACCAAAGCCTAAAACATTTACTGAAGAGCGACTCGAAATCTTTGTGGGAATGAATGTAAATTACGAAACTTTTATTGGAGAACTTCTACTCAAAGGATTCGAAAGAAAAGATTTTGTAGAAGAGCAGGGAGATATTGCCATTCGTGGTTCGATTGTGGACATATTTCCGCTTGGATTGGACAACCCACTTCGAATTGAATTTTTCGGAGACGAAATCGAATCCATTCGTTTTTTTGATTTAGATACTCACAGAAGTATCAAAAAACTTGACAAAATTGAAATAATCACCACCTTGTTCCAGCAAAAGTATGATTCGACGACTATTTTAGAGTATTTCAGCTCGCAAGATTTAATTATTGTAGACAATAAAGAATTTTTAGAACAATCCTATCCCGAAATCGACTTTGAACTTCCATTCCAAACTATTTCAATTAATTCTCTGTTTCGCAATGACATTGAAATTTCTACCAAGCAAACACAATCGAATTATGGCTCCATTAGAAACTTTACCGCTGATGTGTTGAATCTTTTCAATCAGGGATATAAAATTTGTTTCGCCTCCGATGGGGAACTTCTGTCAAGCAGACTAAAAGAGCTACTTTCAAATTCAATACAAAACGAATACGAAAGCAATCCTCATAAATACGAAATAATCTACGAGCCAGAGGAAATCATCGAAAGATGCCAGTGGTTCGAACAACCCCTAAGCGAGGGTTTTATTTTAGATGAGGTATCCATTGCGTTTTTTGCAGAACACCAAATATTTGGACGAGAAAGCACCCGAATAATCGGTAAGAAGGGAAAGGGATTGAGCTTCCGTGAATTAAGCGAGTTAAATATTGGAGATTATGTCGTACACGTCGATAAAGGAATAGCCAAATTCGATGGATTGCAGAAAATAAAATTTGGAGATAATTACCAAGACTGCGTTCGGCTGATATTTGCCGATGATGACATAGTGTATCTAAATTTGAATTTCCTCTACAAACTCCAAAAATATCGAGCCGAGGAGGGGGTTGTACCTAAATTAAGCAAACTTGGAACAAATGAATGGGAAAGGAAGAAGCAACGGATAAAGGAGCGATTAAAACGAGATGCTTACGAACTAATCAAACTCTACGCAGAGAGGAAATTAAAGAAAGGTTACGCATATCCTCCCGACACTGTTTGGCAGAAGGAATTCGAAGCATCCTTTGTTTACGAGGATACAATCGACCAAGCACAAGCCACAGAAGATGTCAAACGAGATATGGAAACCGAAACGCTGATGGATAGGCTAATCTGTGGAGATGTAGGATTCGGCAAAACAGAAGTAGCAATACGTGCAGCATTCAAAGCTGTACTATCTGGGAAGCAAGTCGCAGTGCTTGTTCCGACAACTATTTTAGCCAGCCAACACGAAATGACATTCAAAGAGAGATTAAAGAATTATCCAGTAACTGTCGAAGCAATTTCCAGATTCAAATCCCAACACGAAACAGCAGAAATTTTAAATCGGCTCGCAAAAGGCAGCATAGATATTATCATCGGAACCCACCGGCTTCTTAGCGATGATGTAAAATTCAAGGACCTGGGTTTGCTGATTATTGATGAAGAGCATAGATTTGGTGTTGCAGCAAAAGAGAAATTAAGAAAACTAAAAGTAAATGTCGATACCATGACAATGACCGCAACCCCAATCCCAAGAACATTGAATTTTTCCCTACTTGGAGTGAGAGATTTAAGCCTAATGGAAACACCTCCGAGGAATCGACTTCCAATCTACACGGAGATTATCTTCTGGGAAGAAGAAATAATACGAAATGCTATAATAAGGGAATTAGCTCGAGACGGACAAATATTTTTCGTTGTCGACAAAGTCGCACACATAGAAATTGCCTTACAAAGGCTATTAAAAATAATGCCGAATCTAAAAATCGCTGTGGCTCATGGTCAGATGAAATCATCTGAACTGGAGAAAATCATGCATCACTTTATACTCGGTAAATACAATCTTCTGTTAACCACGAAAATTATTGAATCCGGGTTGGACATCCCCAGAGCAAATACAATCTTCATTTACAATGCTCATAACTTCGGACTTGCAGAACTCTACCAATTGCGCGGACGCGTAGGTCGTACAAACATCCAAGCCTATTGCTACTTAATAACTCCGCCGTTGTCGGCACTGTCGAAAAAAGCCTTGCAAAGACTGCAAGCTTTGGAGGAGTACACAGATTTGGGAAGCGGATTGAAGCTCGCATTGCGCGATTTGGAAATCCGTGGCGCCGGAGATATCTTCGGCTACGAGCAAAGTGGCTTTATTAATGAGATTGGCTACGAAATGTATCAGAAAATTCTCGACGAGGCAATCAAGGAACTAAAAACCACAGAGTTCAAAGATTTATTCCCCGAGCAAAAGTCGGATGAGAAAATTGAATACCTAACAAATGATGAACTACAAATCGAGGTAGAGTTCGATGCTTTCATACCATCTACTTATAT
>JBKBVP010000117.1:0-2013 GCA_046289495.1 Candidatus Kapaibacteriota bacterium
CGAATGAATTTCATTACATCAATTTTGGTGTTGGTTTTGAATTTTCGAGCTTTCTACTTTCGCTCAACATTGGTCTTCCGTCATCAGGGAAATTGGGTGTAAGCCAAGGCAATTCAATTGAGTTAAAAAAAGACGATATGAGCACTATGTTTCAAATTCGAGCTGGCGCCTCAATTCCGATTGTGCAGGATGTACTTGGCGACTTAAATTTCATTGTCTTCGCTGATTACTTCCTTGTCGGGGCTTTATCACAAGATAACAATTACAATCCTCGAATAGCTTCACTTTCTATTGGATTAAACTATATGTTTAACTTGTAATCTAATGGAGAAATTTCTTATCATTGGAGGTAACAAATTAAAAGGTAAAGTAAAAATATCTGGGGCAAAAAATGGTGTACTTGCAATGATGCCAGCATCCATTCTCGCCCCTGGAATATACAGACTCTTCAATGTCCCCAATTTAAGAGATGTTTGGACGATGTCCAGATTAATGAACGATATGGGTATTTACTCCGAACTAAACGATAGCGAGCTTTTTATCGATTCTCGAAACATTCATAGTTTCGAAGCTCCATACGAACATGTAAAGAAAATGCGAGCTTCTTTCTATGTGCTTGGTCCTCTTGTTGCTCGATTCGGAAAAGCAAAAGTTTCTCTTCCCGGTGGCTGTTCCTGGGGACCAAGACCAGTAGATTTGCATATCAAAGGCTTACAAAAGCTCGGGGCAGAGATTACTATCGAGGGTGGGTATGTCATTGCAAAAGCCAACAAATTAATAGGTACAAGAATTCATTTAGACATACCCAGCGTTGGTGCAACAGGAAATCTACTAATGGCATCTGTCCTGGCAAAAGGAAGCACTTTAATTTCGAACGCTGCTATTGAGCCAGAAATTACTGCCTTGGCAAAGTTCCTTGTAAAAATGGGAGCAAATGTTGAAGGAATAGGTACAAACACTTTGGAAATCGAAGGTGTCGATGAACTTCATTCTACAAATGAAACTGTAATTCCAGATAGAATAGAAGCTGGGACAATACTTATTGCTGGTGCGATCACCGAAGGAAATGTTACTATTGAGTCCTGTAATCCTTACCATCTAACTTCAATAATCTCAAAAATGGAGGAAGCAGGCTGCGAGTTTGATATTCACGAAAACAAAATTACTGTAAAATTGGATGGTCCACCAAAACCTGTAGACATTACAACATCTGTTTATCCTGGCTTCCCCACCGATATGCAGTCACAGTGGGTCGCTTTCATGCTTAAAGCAAATGGTGTCTCAAAAATAACAGAGACTATATATCCGGACAGATTTAAACATGTGCCTGAACTTCAGAGACTTGGTGCAGAAATTGAGATGAGCGAAAATACCGCAATTGTTTACGGTGGCAAGCAATTAACTGGCGCAACTGTTATGAGCTCAGACCTGCGTGGTAGTGCTGCTTTAGTTCTATCTGGTCTTATCGCAAAGGGAAAGACTGAAGTATTAAGAATTTACCACATCGACAGGGGTTACGAATCCATAGATAAAAAACTTCGCCAGCTTGGAGCCGACATTGTAAGACTTCAAACAGATGATTATTAATACTAACTTTCCTTTTTCCTCAATTCATTTATTATTAATCTGGCTCTGGGATTGAAAATAGAACGGGGATATTTTGTCAACAAATCCACAAATGTATTAATGGCTTCTATGTTTTTTTGCTGTTGGTATTGAGAGTAACCCAATAGAAAGATAATCTCCTCGCAATAAATAGATTTTGGAAATCTTTCTAAAAATGTTTTTGCTAACTCTTCAGACTTGTTGTAAAGAAAATATCTTGATAATGTTCGAATTTTCGATAAAATCAGATATTCCTCGAAACCTGTACCTTCAACCCTTTTAATAGCTTGGTCGATAACCAAAATTGCTGAGTCAAGCTTATTCATTTCCAAAAACAATTCAGCCTGGGCAAACAATGACAACGAATAATTATACTGCTTAAATTTTTCAATTATAAAGCTTCTTTCT
>JBKBVP010000117.1:2023-5339 GCA_046289495.1 Candidatus Kapaibacteriota bacterium
CTTTCTATTACCTCGTTGGCAATTTCAGAAGGAGAATCCTCGATTAATTTAAAAAAATAATATTGTGCAGAGTCAAAATTTGATTGGTAAAATTTTGCTTTGCCTAACTTGAGCAATCCTATGAAATATTCATTGGTCTTGCTACGATAATTATTACTTATAACAGAGTTATATTGCCACTCTGCTTTGCTAAAATTGTATTGGCACAAATAAACATCTCCTAAAAGCAAATGTGTCTTCCACAGCAATGGGTTGTTTTTAGTTTTAATTAAGTCTAAAAGTATCTTCTCTGCTTTGGAATAGTCTTTTAAGTAAATATAATAAAGTTGTGCAATACGAAATTTGATATCGAAATACAGTGGATTGGAACTAGAAATTTCTTGAAGTGCTTGTTCGTATTTATTTATTACATTGAATACAACTGAATTTTCAATGTTAATTTGATTCAACAATTTAAGGTCCATTACTTTGGCCAGTCCAAAAATGCCCGATACAAGGTAGTTAGTTCGTTTACCTAATGAGATTAGATACTCAAACGCTCGAAGAGCAACCTCGTACTCACCGTCATTTAAGGCAGTATTCCCAAATTTATAAATCTCGTAACCTTTTGAATCGACAAGTTTATCAATTTCTTTATAAATTTCAAATGATTGCTGAAATTCCTTAGTGGAGTATAGGAACCACGCATGTAGATATTTGTAAAGAATTTCAAAGCCGGATTTTGGCTTTTTCAATTTTTGTTCCAAAGCTTGCCTGGCTTCTTTATTTTCGATAAATAATGAAATTTTAGCTTGAGCCCAATTAATATTGTTACTACGTTCATATTCCAAAAGTATCTCCTCAATAGCTTTTTCGAAATCACCAACAACCAAATACAAATTAATCAGCTCGTCGAAGAATAAAGATTCAGACTTGAGGTGCTTCCTCCCCAGCAAAAAAGTTTCTATCGCAAGTTTGAATTGCTTTAGTTTGCTCTGCTGTTGTGCAACCTTAATGTATGTGGAGTCATTCATTGAATAGGTCTTGATTGCATCGTTCCAATAAAGTTTAGCTTCTTCATAATTTCCCAAATACCAATTGGCTTCGCTTCCAATAAGCAGTAAGTCTGATGTTTTTCTTAATTGAAGTTGTTCTTCTAAAAGTGGTAAAATTTCCGAGAATTTGTTTAAAGCTTTTTTACAACGAACAAGCCCAAGGAAAAATTCATAGCGATTTTTGTTTTGTAAATATATCTCTGAGTAAATTTCCTCTGCTTTAGAGAATTCACCCGACTTTTCAAGCGATTGAGCCAATTTATACTTATCCTCCAAAATACCTTGAGAAAGAGCTAAACCAAAACCAATCGTTAGAATAAAAACCAAAAGTATTAACTTTGCAATCTTAAATTTTTTCATAATAGCATTGTGGTTAATGTTAAAATTCATAAACGAAAAGAATTATATTCTCTTTTAAACTGAGGTAGAAATGAATCGACACTATAGCCTAATATTAGTATACGAGAAAGTTTCTAATTGCGAATTGTCAGTTGGAGATTACTGGATACCTTCTATTTGGATAAATTCCAGCGAGCAATTTGGAATCTGCAAAATAGAACCGAGAAGCTTCTTTTTGAATAGCATTGAAACAATTTTTGATTTATCACAAAAGTTCGTATACAATTTTGATAAAACAATTCATAATCCACTTGTTTATAATATGTTGTTGAGGTACACAACAACCTTTGACCACAATAATGATGGACGAATTTCAATCGAAAAATTAAACGGACAACTTTACGAGACTGGAACGCTATTAAAATCAATAGCAATACTTCCATATTTAAAAAGCCTCGGCGTAGACATCATTTATCTTTTGCCTATCAATGAAATTGGTGTGTTTGGTAGGAAAGGCATACTTGGATCGCCGTATGCATATAAACATCCATTCAAGATTGACCCAAGATTGGGCGAGCCTTTCCTCGACTTATCCTTGGATGAACAATTCAAAGCCTTTGTCCAAGCTGTACATACCCTTGGTATGAAGATAGTTCTTGAATTCGTTTTAAGAACGATTAGCATTGATACCGACCTTGCAATTGAACATCCCAATTGGTTTTACTGGATTCGAGAAGAAAATTTCCTCAACGGTACATACAAAAAACCTTCATTCTCTCCTGAAGAACTCAAAATCATTAAATCAAAAGTAGAAAACAATGATTTAGAGGATTTAATACCACCACCAGAAAGTTACACATCTATGTTTACAGACTCGCCAGAGAAAGTTTTTAGAGAAAACTTCCGAATTGTCGGTACTATGAATAACGGCGAAAGAGTCACATTGCCATTCGCTTTTGCAGACTGGCCTCCAGACGATACTCAACCCGAATGGACTGACGTAACTTATTTCAAATATTACAATCATACTAAATACAACTATATCGCATACAATACGGTCCGTAAATATTCGAGTGAGATAATTCAAAAGGGTTCAGCAAACCATGAACTATGGAATTATTTAGAAAATGTTATACCCTACTACATAAAAAATTTCGATATTGATGGTGCAATGATTGATATGGGGCATGCAATACCAAAAGCATTATTAAGTTCCATTATTTCCGAGGCAAAAAGAATCAAAAGGAATTTCATATTCTGGGAAGAAAACTTCCAAGTATCAGAAAAATCCAAAAACATTTACGATGCAACAATTGGTTATATGTTCTTCGATATGACAAATCCAGTTAAGTTGAAAACTATAATAAAACGATTTGAAAATAAAGAATATCCGGTCCCATTCTTTCTAACAGCTGAAAATCATAACACTCCTCGTTCTGGTCGCTATGGAAAAGAGTTTAATCAACTTGTTTATGTATTTAACTCATTTCTTCCTGGCATCCGTTTTTTACTTTCTGGTTTCGAGTGGTGCGACGACTTACCATACAATACGGGACTTTGCTTTTCTACTGATGAATTAACTCTATTTCCTACGGAAAGGCTTCCTTTGTTCTCCCCTGTAGCTTTTAAATGGGGTTATGATAACATTTTACAAACTATATTAGAAGTCAATGAAACTGTACGAAAATTGGGCTTAGATTCTCAACCATTCGATGAGGCAAAGATTGAGTCCATAGATCTAACGAATGAGCATATAGTTGGATATAAAAGATATCTATCAAACTCTGAACTAATAGTTTTAGGCAACTTTTCCCAAGTAGACCAGAAAGGCTCATTCACAAGTTTAACGAACATTCTTCAACACTCTGAAATCCTACTTGGAGAGTTTTGTCTCACTAACGATGATAATATAATATTACATCCGTGGGGCTATCTTGTGTTGT
>JBKBVP010000118.1:0-5327 GCA_046289495.1 Candidatus Kapaibacteriota bacterium
ACTGCTCTTGCTCCAACTTTACCCAAGTCCTTCATAAATTCAACACTTGAACCAATTGTTCTTTTACCAAATCAAATTGCAACAAAAATACGAGAATTGACAAAAAACTTAATATTTGAAATTTCAACAAAAAAAATATAATTTTGCATACGAAACTATAAGTTAATGTTGTTTGTATAATTAAAATTTGGAGGTCATATGTTTAAATTCTTAAGGTTCAGTTATCTTCTATTTCTTTTTGCATTGATTTTAACATCTTGTTCAGATGACGACTCGTCGACAAATACTAATCCACCCAGTCAAACATATTTCCCCACATCCGTCGGTTCATTCTGGAAATACCTCGAATTTGAAATCGACTCGCTCGGCAACAAGGTCTTAGAATCCGAAGACACTGTGTTGACAACAATAATTGGCAATCAAGTAATTAACGGAAAGAACGCTACTGTTTTTGTCAATAGCCGCAGCAAGGAAGACTCTCCGGATACCTCATATCTTGCATACGAAAACGAAAAAGTCTACGCTCTTTTATCTGCCTTCGACAATGATTTTATCCCAATAGGCGAAAGTAATCAATGGGTTGTTATATCCGATTTCAATATTAATCAGTGGACAATTCTTAAAGACACAACCTTACAACAGGTCGATTTACCTGGTATTGGCAAGATGACCCCAACGGTCGGAGCTAATGGACGCAAAGGTAGCAAAGAAGAAAGGGTCGTAAAAGGGAAAGCGGTTCAATCACAAGAATTTATCATTACATTTTCACTCAATATTAAATTAGAAGTACCAAACGTACCTCTCCCAGTTTATCTTAAATTCGATGTTGTTCAACACATCTGGTATGGTATGGGTATAGGAATTATCAAGCGAAGACTCGACCCATTCAAATTCAACGTATTAGTATTTGAACAGAATTTCAGCGGAAACGAATCTAATTTAATTGATTACAACATAAAATGATTTAAAAAACTTTAAAGTTGCATTTGGTAGTGAATTGAAAAGCCTCGAAAATTTTCGAGGCTTTTTTATTAAAATTCAGAAAAACATCGGAAGCAGTGACTTTTTTATTTTCCCCTCATAATGGTTTTAAAACAAACTAACGATGTTTAATTTTAGAAAAATAAATAAATATAGTTAATACTCCAAAATGGGGATATCTCCTTTTAATGCGTAATAAACGCTCTCGGTTAGGGCAAGCATTTCATCTTCGCCGGGATAAACATAAACAGGAGCAATAAAATATACTCGTTCCTGAATCCATCTCACAAGCATAGGTGAATTGGCTAAACCACCGGTTATCAAAATAGCATCTACGTTTCCTTTCAAGACTGTACTAGCAGCACCAATTTCTTTTGAAATTTGGTAAGCCATAGCTTTGTAAATTATCTCTGCGTAGTCATCTCCACAAGAAATACGTTCTTCTACCTCTAATGCGCTATTTGTACCTAAGTATGCTACTAAACCCCCACGACCTGTTATCATCTTCCTTACTTCAGTATAATTGTACTTTCCAGAAAAACACAATCGTGCAAGTTGCCCAGCAGGTAGTGTTCCGGAACGTTCTGGCGAAAAGGGTCCCTCTCCATCCAACCCATTATTTACATCAATAACACGACCATTATGGTGAGCTCCGACTGTTATACCGCCACCGAGATGCACTACAATTAAATTCAGTTCCTCATACTTTTTAGAATGCTCCCTTGCAAAACGACGAGCAACTGCTTTTTGATTCAGAGCGTGAAATATGCTAATCCGAGGTAACTCGGGATGCCCAGAGATTCGGGCGATATCCTCAAGTTCATCGACAACAACTGGGTCGACAATGAATGAAGGGATATTCGCACCAATTGCATTTGCAATTTCAAAAGCAAGAATAGCTCCAAGATTGGAAGCGTGTTCGCCATAGAGTTCATTTTTTAAATCATCAAGCATTTTTTGATTGATTCTATAGACACCACTTGCAATGGGACGCACCAGTCCACCCCGTCCAACAACGGCATTAATAATTTTTAAATTGATATTTGCATCTTCTAAGGCTTTTAGAATCACTTGTTTACGAAAGTCGTATTGGTCGTAAATTCTACTAAATACACTTAATTCTTCGACCGAATGTCGAATAGTTAATGTAAAATCTTCTTCCAAATCCCTATAAATTGCAACTTTAGTCGAGGTTGAACCAGGATTGACTGACAAGATATGAAAAGTCATTGTTCCACCTAAAATTATTTAAAAAGTTTCTTTGATAATACAATGCAGCCAAAATTTGATGATAGTTCCTTTATTTACTTCGCTTTTTATTTCAAACTTGCCACCATGCACTTCTACCATCCTTTTTGCAATTATCAACCCCATCCCCATACCTTGCTGTTCATAAACCTCTCGTTCAAATTGAGTAAGGGTGTCGATCAATTTGAGTTTCTCTTGACTTATTCCTCTTCCTTGGTCAGAGATTACAAAATATGCCAAATTCCCCTCTATACCACAAGAAATTTTTACAATCTGTCCTTTTTTAGAGAACTTAAAAGCATTATCTAACAACTCATCAACAATTTTATAAAAACTATCGGAGGAAATTTCCAAAGAAATATTACCAAGACATTTCTCGAAAATCAAATCCGATTCCCTTGAATAATTGACAGATTTCATTGTAGCAATATCTTGGATAATAGCACATGGCTCATCCGTGTAATGCATTCTCAGTTGAGACATCATTTCAAGATTGTTGGCAATTGCCTCGATTTTGGTGTAAATAATGAAGTTCTCTATTATTTTTATTAGTCTGTTCGAGGAATTGACGATATCGGAAGCTATCTCGAGAATATCCTCTTTGTTTAAGATGTCGAAGGAGGATAAAATGATTTTAGCAGAACCAATAACCTCGTTCAATACTGTTCGGAATTCGTGTGGTAACGAGGATGTTATTGTTTTTCCCACGGTCTTAACTTTTTCCTTCATTTGCTTATGCAATAACTCTTGCTTCTTCCATTGAGTATTCAGAGCCTCAACTATCTCCTGGTGTGTAAAAGGTTTTGTTATGTAATCATCAGCACCTCGAATCATTCCTTCCCTTATGTTTTGCTTTTCGCCAAATGCTGTGAGAAAGATGAAGGGAATTGATTCGGTTTTAGGATTGGAGCGTATTCGTTCCAGCATAGTATAGCCATCCATAACGGGCATCTGAATATCGCATAATATTAAGTCCGGTAGGATTTCCAATGCTTTTTGATAGCCTTCCTGTCCATTGCTAGCTGTAAACACTTCATACCCTTCAAGTGTTAGTAGAACAGAAGTGCTTTCTAAAACGTAATCCGAATCATCTACAACGAGTATTTTCTTCATATCATTATTTTGTCAATTAATGTGCAAATTAACAATTTTAGATGTAAATTTGCACTGACAACTATTTTAAAGTGTTATCTGTGTAGTAAATGTGATTGTCTCCACAAAAGGTATAGTGCTTAAAGCAATCAATTACAAAGATACGAGCAAAATAGTGGAGGTCTTTACTGAATCCGACGGTGTTGTTGCATTAATTGCTAAAGGTGTCCGTAAACAAACTAAAGTATTTGGAGTGTTGGAACCATTAAACATTATTCACCTTAGCTTTTATAAAAAAACAACCCAAGATCTATTTCTTCTTTCGAAAGCCGAGACCATATCTTCTTATCAACAACTGCTTAATACCCAAATCACTCTTATAGTGGGTTTGGCAATTTTGGAATTAGTGAAATATACGCAAGTTCATAATAATCCAAATAAATACATTTACAACTTAACAATAAATTGCATTGAAACTTTAAAATCTAAAAGTATAAGTCCATATTTAATAATGATTTATTTCTTTATTCAGCTTACAAAAGACCTTGGAATCGACGTAATAGAAAAAATCATTGAATATAAATATAAAAATTTCGATTATATTTGTTTTAATACTATTAATGGTGAAATTAAAGTTGCACTTGGAAAGGGAAATTTTCCTAAAATAAGTAAAAATACTGTAGATTTGCTCATTTTAGTCAACGAATTGGATTTGTCTACTTTAAAAACAATTGAGATTATCTCGATAAATTTCAAGGAGTTAATTGTTTTCTTTGAATATTACATTTCATTTTATTTAGGTAAGACAATTAAAATCAATATTTTATATCTATTTGACAATGTTGTTTAACATAATTATCACGCTACTATTTGTTTTTTTGAATGCCTTTTTTGTCTCTGCTGAATTTTCTATTGTAAAAGTTCGTAGCACCCAAATAGAGATTAAGAGGCAAAAGGGCTCCGTCTCGGCAAAAGTTGCGCTTCACCTTGTCTCTCATTTAAATGAATATCTTTCTGCATGCCAATTAGGAGTTACAATTGCGAGTCTTGGCTTAGGCTGGATTGGTGAGACTGTTGTTTCGAAAATTTTTCTAAGTATCTTTCAAGCTTTTGACTTGGACATTGGGTATGATGTCGTTGAAAGGATATCTTTACCTTTCGCATTCGTTACAATAACTGTTTTACATATTGTATTAGGCGAATTAGCACCAAAATCCCTCGCTATTCTGAAAGCTGAAAAAGTATCGCTATTTGTTGCCATTCCTCTTCGTATCTTCTTTATTATTTTCAAACCATTCATTTGGCTACTAAATGAAATGAGCAACTTGATTTTAAAAGCTTTTGGCATACGAGTCGAAGATACGCTTGAAATTCACACAGAGGAGGAGCTCAGGCAAATTGTGAAATCAAGTTTAAAATTTGGAAATATTGAATTAGGTAAAGAAAAACTTTTGCAAAATGTTTTTGATTTTTCTCAAATTACAGTAAAGCAAGTGATGATTCCCCGCAACAAAATTGTTGCAGTAGACAAAGATATAACGCTTGAGAAAATGCTTTCAAAGTTTGAAACAGAAGGCTATTCCAGAATACCAGTTTACGACACCACAATTGATGACATTATTGGAATTGTTTATGCAAAAGATTTACTCTCGCAAGTCAAAGCAAAGACGGAAGAAGACTTTGATATCAAAAAAATTATTAGAAAACCTCTATTCGTAAAAGAAACTCAAAAAATACATGAAGTTTTAAAACTAATGCAAAAGGAAAAAGTGCACCTCGCAATTGTAATAGATGAATTTGGTGGTACAGCAGGATTATTGACAATTGAAGACATTTTAGAAGAACTCGTTGGCGAAATCCAAGATGAATTCGATGAGGAACAACCTTTGATTCGAAAACTTAGCAATACAGAATTTGAATTAAGCGGAATTACCTCCATTGATGAGATTGTTGAAACACTTAATTTAGATTTACCGAAATCAAAAGAGTACGAAACTATTGGTGGG
>JBKBVP010000119.1:0-5304 GCA_046289495.1 Candidatus Kapaibacteriota bacterium
CTTTGACAAACAATCTAACATACAAAAAAAAGATATCAATATAACCTACTTTGAAAACGAAATTTCAAAGGTTGTTGGAACTAAGGTGAGAATCCAAAACAAAAACAACAAGGGTAAAATCATTATCGATTATTATTCTCTCGATGAACTGGAAAGAATTATTGAAAAGCTGATCAAATCCTTTGAAAAATAAAAGCAAATTATCTCAATTTAATATTGTTTAATTACATCTGATTTGATTGAAAATACTTGTAAATTTTCATAGCCAACTTTTCTCCAACCACAGCTTTTAATTCTTCTGGTGATTTTAAACTTATTTCTGCAACAGAACCAAAAGCATTTAAAAGCTTTTTTGCTACCTTCTCCCCAACACCTTTTATATTTAAAAGTTCAGTCGTAATCGTACGCTTTTCCCTTAGCTTCCTATGATAACTGATTGCAAACCTGTGTGCTTCATCACGAATTTGTTGAATCAACTGCAAGGTTGTTGAACTCCTTGGAAGAATAATTGATTCTCTAAGGTCCGATTTAAAAATTTCTTCCAGTCTTTTAGCAATCCCGATTATATCTACCTTATCCAATATTCCAAGCTCCTGCAAGACAGATTCAGCCTCGTGAAGTTGTCCTTTACCACCATCTATAATAATTAAATCAGGCAATTCACCGTTTTCATCCAACAGTCTACGATATCTTCTATAAACTGCTTCTCTCATTGCCGCATAATCATCATTTTGATTTACGGTCTTTATTTTGAATTTTCTGTAACCACTTTTGTATGGTTTACCATCTTTGAAAACCACCAAAGATGAAACATAATCGCTTCCTTGTATATGTGAATTGTCAAAACATTCAATAATTCTTGGAGGTGATTTCAACTGCAGCTCTTTCTGAAATTCAAATATTCTCTTTGGTAGTTCAGCATCCTTTTTCATTATGGCGAGTATGTATTCCTGCAATTGAAACCTTGCATTTTCATTCGCGAGTTTAACTATCTTCTTCTTATCACCAATTTTTGGAATAACGATATTAATTGGTGAGCCTTTTCTTGACTTCAAGTAGTCCGAGAGAAATTTATCCTCTTGCAATTGAATCGGTAGTAAAATTTCATCAGGAATGAATTCAGAATCTAAATAAAATTTCTCCAATCCAGCTTGTAAAATGTCAACATCATTGGAATTAAGCTTGTTCTTTAATATATAATGCCTTCTTCCAATAAGTTTGCCTTCGCGTACATTTAAAACAAGCACACAACTGTATTCGCCCTCCTTTGCAAAGCCAAAAACATCCCTATCAATCAACTCTGTAGTTACAATTTTTTGATGCATTGTATAATCCTTAAGAAGAAGATATTGGTTTCGATAATACGCAGCCTGTTCAAAATTCAAATCCTCTACACACGATTCCATTCTTGCTAATAAATCTTTTTCAATTGCAGAGGTTTTACCGTTAATTAAACTAATAGCATTTTTAACATTCTCTAGATATTCTTCTTTAGAGATGAGTCCCTCGCAAGGTCCATCACACTTTTTTATTTGAAAGTCAAGACAGATTTTAAATTTTCCAAGTTTAATTGATTCATCTGTTAATTTCAGTTTACAACTTCTTAATCTAAAAATCGAGCGTACAAGCTTTATTAACCGTTTCATTGACTTTACATCAGCAAAAGGCCCAAAATACTTCGAACCATCCCGTACAACTTTTCTCGTGGAAAAAATTCTTGGATAATCCTCATTTGTAATTTTGATAAAGGGGTAGGTTTTGTCGTCTCGTAGCATAACGTTGTATTTAGGCTTGTATTTCTTAATTAACGTATCCTCCAATATGAGTGCCTCGGCTTCTGTATCTGTAACGATATACTCTAAATCGAAAATATTTTTCACCAAGGCTGTAGTTTTTGCATCATGATGTTTATTTGTCTGAAAATAGGATTTCACTCTATTCTTTAAGTTCAGGGCTTTTCCAACATAGATAACTTTCCCATTCTTATTTTTATAAATATAAACTCCCGGTGATGTTGGTAAATATTTAATTTTATCGTGTATAGTCAATTCACTCATTGGGATTGATGAATTAAAATTAAAGTTACTAAAATTTAAAAACTTAATTGTTTAGTAAAACAATTCTATCAAATCAAGGGAATTTATTTGTTTCGAAAAAGTAAAATTTGTTTGACGCTTTTTCGGTAATTTTGTAACGGTTCAACAAAAGTATTGAATGAAAACAAAAATAAAAGTAGTTACTGTCGACTTTTGGAATACAATTTTCGATTCTTCCAACGGAATTGAAAGGAATAGTTTGAGACAGCAAAAATTAAAATCAACCTTTGAAGTTTTGGGTATGGAAATTCCCGATGCAGATTATGAAAAAGCAATGCAAGACGCTTGGGAATACTTTAACAGAATCTGGCGAAGCGAAATGAGAACTATTTCCTCACACGATGCTTTAAGTTTTTTTTGGAATCATTTTAATGCACCCAAAAATGAAGAGCTATTAAAAGATGCCGTAAGAACCTTCGAACAAAGTATTTTAATCTATCCACCTAAATTAGTTGAAGGTGTAAGGGAAGCTCTTGAAACACTTTCAAAAAAATATAAACTTGCAATAGTCTCCGATACAGGTTTCTCGCCTGGAAGTGTTCTCAGAGAGCTGCTTAACATAAATGGACTATTAGAACTTTTCTCCTCATTTAGTTTTTCAAATGAAACTGGAATTGCAAAACCACACCCAAATGCATTTTTGAAAGTATTGAACGAGCTGGACTGCACACCTGAAAAGGCCGTTCACATCGGAGACATCGAGGAAACAGACATCCAAGGAGCAAAAAACCTGAATATGTACGCCATTCGATTTATTGGTAATCATTTAGACTTCCTCAACGAAGATTCCGAATTGCATACTATTGCAGACTTTGTTGCCTCCTCTTGGAGCGAGGTCCTCGAAAAAATTAATGAAATTGAACAAAAATTATGAAAAAATTAAAAAAAATAGGGTTATTTGGTGGCTCATTCAATCCTATTCACATTGGTCATCTAATTGTTGCTAACTTCTTTGTATGTGAATTTGACTTAGATTATTGTTTTTTTCAACCAACTTTTATCTCTCCATTCAAACTCCATCAGGAAAACACTGTCTCCGAGCAACACAGATTGAAAATGATTTCGTTGGCTATTAGAGGAAATCCAAAATTTAAAATCGACACTTATGAAATTGATAAAGCTGGAATCTCATACTCTTTCGAAACTATTCTTCATTTCAGAGCTAAATTCCCAAACTCTACAATTTTTTTCTTAGTTGGCTCGGACCAGATAGATAAATTTACTCAATGGAAAAATTGGAAGGTAATTTTAGAAAACTCTTATCTTGTTGTAGCTAAACGTGACTTCAAACCTGAGAATAAAAATTTTGTGCCATCGGAATATGCTGACAATATTTACTTTTTAAATAATCCCATTATTGGTATAAGCTCAACACAAATTCGTGAATTCATCTCCAATAATATTCCAATTGATTACCTTGTACCAAAAGAAGTTAAAAAATATATCTTTGACAATAAACTGTACAAATAAGATATTCATTGAAGTTTAGTTATTCAAATATAATAATATTTCTTAATTTTGTATTTTTGGTTGATTGAGGATTGATTCAATGGCAAAAAAAGAGGCAAGAATAATAGTTACACTTGAATGTACAGAAGCAAAAAAAGAGGGTAAACCTGCTTCTCGATACACTACTACTAAAAATAAGAACAATACACCCGACCGTTTGGAATTGAAGAAATACAACCCATTTCTACGAAGACACACAATCCACAGAGAAGTAAAATAAATTAAATTAATGGTTTACAAGCACATTCGTTAGCTTCGTTCAATATTTAATATTTTATCACACACTTTTTAAACCCTCGAAATTTTTTGTTTTTTCATGTTCTAAAAAAATTTTAATTTGGTTTTTTTAATCTAATCGAGGAAAATATGAATAGAGCAATTAATTTTTCACCTGGTCCAGCAGTTCTTCCTATTGAAGTATTAGAAGCTACAAGTAAAGCGGTATTGGATTTTTACAATACAGGCATATCGATTATGGAAATTAGCCATCGCTCGAAAGACTTCGATGCTTTAATTAAAGAAACACAACAGTTAACACTCCAAATCATGGGCTTGTCCCCAGATGAATATTCAGTGTTGTTTCTTGGTGGTGGAGCAAGTTTACAATTTTTGATGGTGCCAATGAATTTCCTCCGCAACAAAGCAGATTACATAATTACTGGCTCTTGGTCGAAGAAGGCTTTAAAAGAAGCTCAGTGGGTCGGAAAAGCAAACGTCATTGCTAGTAGTGAAGAAGCAAAATTTACCTATATTCCCAAGGATTTTACAATTACACCCGATGCCGACTACGTTCACATAACAACTAACAATACTATTTATGGAACTCAATGGAAAAAAATCCCAGAAACAAATGGCATTCCCCTGGTTGCAGATATGTCGAGCGATTTTCTTGGAATTCCAAGAGACTTTTCAAAATTTCATTTAATTTACGCAGGTGCTCAAAAAAATGTTGGACCTGCTGGAGTAACCATTGTCGTCGTTAACAAAAAATGGGCAGAAGAAAAAGGGAATCCGAATGCTCCTACAATGCTAAATTATATGACACACATAAAAAATGATTCACTTTTTAACACCCCGCCCTGCATTAACATTTTTGTTGTAAACCAAACACTTAAATGGATTCAGAAGCAAGGAGGGGTCGAAGCCATATACCAAACAAATCTTAAAAAAGCACAGTTATTGTATGATTATTTCGATGCAAATCCCGATTTCTGGATAACACCAGTCAAGAATAAAGAAGACCGTTCCATAATGAATGTAGTTGTAAATCTACCTACTCCAGAATTAGAGGCAAAATTCGTTGAAGAAGCAAAGAAAAAACATAATATGACTAATTTAAAAGGTCATAGAAGTGTTGGTGGTATAAGAGTGTCGGTATACAATGCTTGTCCGTTGGAGTGGGTTGAAAAACTTCTGAAATTTATGGAAGAATTTACAAAAGAGAACAAATAATTCACATTTAATCTTATTCCTTTCCTTTCAGCCCGCATCCTGCTTGCGGGCTTTATTTTAACATCTTACTTAATTAATAATTGAAATGTAACACCATTTAATAAACATAAGTTATTTCCTTCTTTTTTGTTACAAACTAATGGGTATTTTATTCAAAAAATCCAATGTAATTAATCAAAAATTTTAATTAATTTATACTAACTTATACCTTATCCTTCTTGTTGAATACAAAAGTATAGAATTACAT
>JBKBVP010000120.1:0-5267 GCA_046289495.1 Candidatus Kapaibacteriota bacterium
CCAATGTCTTTAATTCGAACTCCTTATCTCGCCATTCTTTCTCTATTTCAGCCAATTTCTCCTGCAGCTCAACCAACACTTTCCGTAGTTGATTAATTTCATCTCGAAGCTGGTTTTTCTCATCATTTATTTCATTTATACTTGTTTGCTTTGATATTAATTCTTGCTTGTATCTTTCTAAAATAATTTTTTGTTCATTTAAATCTGTTTTTTTCTGATATAATTTACTCTCCTCTTGTTTTAGTAAGTTTCTGTGCTTTCGAAGTTCATCTAATACAGAAATGTTTTCTTTCTCAAGGCTTTCAATAAGGGTCTCAGCATTTTTTAATTCAAGAATAAGTTCATCATATTTTTTTTCTAACTTTCTAATTCTTTCAACTTTACCAATTGCAAGGCCTTCGCCCTGGTAAATCGAACCTCTTTTGTAAACGATACCATTGATTATCATCTCGCCAGATAATGTCACAACAGTTTTGCAAGGTGTATTAGCAGCGGCAAATAATGCATCATCAAAATCTTTGACAAGGACAGCATCGCCAAGCACAATACGCAATAGGTTACGTATCTTCAAGTCTACGTTGGGCAACTCGCTTGCATAAGCAATTATCTTGGGATGCTTATAGTGTTGCACTGTAATGGGTGTTTCTGGAATACAATTCAAATTAACAAATAAGCATTTTCCTTTGTGCTCTTTTAAAAGTATCTCTCTTGCTTTTTGGATGTCATTTTCCGATTGTACAAGAATTATATTCTTATACTGCCCAAGTAATGAATCAAAAGCAACTCGATATTCCTCATCTATTGAAATAATTTCTCCAAGCAAATTAAATGTTCTATCTTTTTTCCACTCAGAGTCTTTGATTAAAAACTTCGTGGTTTCATCAACTTCAAAAATCGATTTCAGAAGTTCCAAAGATGTTTGAACCTCTTTGAGTGATATCAATATCTGATTATGTTTTTCCTTCTCATTTTTTAAAGATTCACTACTTACTTGCAGAGCTTCTTCAAATTCGGAAATTCGTTGCCTTATACCTTCAACTTGATTGGATATTAATACAACTTCCGCCTCTAATACTGAACTGTATTTAGATTTTTCGGAAATTTTCAATTCAAGTTCCTTGATAGCAGATGAAATTTTATCCTTTTTCTCGTCTATTAAATTAAGAGAGGATATTAATTTATCTAAATTAAGTTTGTAAATTTTTAAATCCCTACTTAAAACTATCCTCCTATCGTTAATTTCATTCAATAAACTTCTTTTTTCCAGTAATCTTTTTTGATTTTGTTCATAATAAGAATAAAGGATTGTAGATTCTTTGCGAAGTTGCATTAATTCATTTGTTTTAAGTTCTTTTAAACGCAAAAGCTCGTTTAGTGTCTTGTTAAAACGCACAATCAAATTATGGGTATCTGTAATCTCACTTTGCAATTTTTTCTCCAAAGAGTTTAAGTTTGCAACTCTTTCATTTTCTACACCGATTTTTTTGTCGAGCTCGAAAAGTTTTTTAAAGCTTTGGCTTTCCTCAAAGCGAACATTTTCTAACTCAGTCTCCAAAGAATCAATTTTTGTTTGTAAATTGTCTATCTCTTCAAGGATTTGATTTAGCAAATCTTTTTTCTGCTGATTCTCTTCTAATAGTTTTGCATTTTCTTCTTCGTATTGGTTTACAATTTCATTTGATTGAATAAACTTTAAATTCCAAAAGTTAATTTCCAATTCCTTTAATTCTTGGTAGAGCCTATTATACTTTCTCATTTTTGCAGCTTGCCGAGAAAGCGAACGTACTTGTCCTTCGATCTCATTAACAAGGTCGTAGATGCGGAGTAAGTCGTTTTGAACAGATTCAAGTTTTCTCACTGTCTCTTTCTTTCTTTGCTTATACTTTGATATGCCTGCCGCTTCTTCTAACAATTTTCTTCTTTCTTCGACAGTCCCATTCAATAGGGTTTCAACCATTTTTAATTCAATGATGGAATAAGAATTGTGTCCGATACCAGTATCCGCAAAAAGTTCAGTTATGTCTTTTAATCTGCACAAATTATTGTTTATTAAATAATCGCTTTTTCCATCCCTGTAGAGTCTTCGAGTAACTGTTATTTCATTATACTGAATAGGTAAAATTCCCTTGTCATTCTGAAATGTGATAGAAACCTCTGCCAAACCTAAGGGTTTCCTACTCGAAGAGCCATTAAAAATTACGTTCTCCATTAATACGCTTCGAAGTATCGATGTCCTCTGTTCCCCAAGAACCCAGCGAACAGCATCAACAATATTCGTTTTACCACAACCATTAGGTCCAATTATAGCAGTAATACCGCCATCAAAATTAAGAGAAGTTTTATTGGCAAATGATTTAAAACCTACAAGTTCAATTTTCGAAAGAAACATCCGCAAACAAATTTACAAAAGTACAAATTTAAGAATTCCAACTGCATTTAGGAAGTTTATATAAATATTAACAATTAACTGTAATAGATGCAATGAAATTTCGTCAAATATTTCGACAAAATAACAAAATTGGAGGATGTATGAGCAAAAAAAGCATTAAAATTACAGTAATTTCTGCAACTGGTATAATTTTAATCATAGCTTTATATTTAACAATTTTCAAAGGAATATCCTTTGCACAGCAAGAAATAGGCTTGTCCAAGCCACCAGTAGAGTTGAACCCAACCGTAAAAGCCCTAAATGATGCTTTTAAGAATGCATCTAATGCAGTCATCGAAAGCGTAGTAAATATTCGCGTAAAAATCAAACAAAAATCAAGCTCCAGTTTTTTTAGATTTTTCCCATTTAACGAAGAAGACCCATTCTTTAAAGATTGGGAAGATTTTCTTAAAAAACACTTCCAGGATGTCGACCCAGAAATGACCTCCGCAGGTAGCGGGGTATTCGTTACATCCGATGGATATATCGTAACAAACAATCACGTCGTAGAAAATGCCGACGAGATAAAAGTCACTACATTTAACAAGAAAGAATACAAAGCCAAAATAATTGGCACAGACAAATGGACAGATTTAGCTGTAATCAAAATTGAAGGCGAAGGCTTCAAACCTGTGCATTTTGCAAATATGGATGAAATCAAAGTAGGAGAGATAGTAATTGCAGTTGGAAATCCTTTAGGATTAAGCTCCACTGTAACTTCTGGAATTATTAGCGCCCTGGGGCGCGGGGGATTAAATTTGATACGTCCCGAAGATGGGGATAAAGCAAATTTCGCTATAGAAAACTTTATACAGACTGATGCACCGATCAACCCCGGCAACAGCGGTGGTGGTCTTTTTAATCTTAGCGGTAGTCTTGTAGGTATTAATACAGCTATTGCCACACGAACCGGGACTTATATTGGATATGGATTTGCTATTCCTGCCGACCTTGTTAAAAAGGTGGTCTCTGAAATCATCCGCACTGGAAAATTTGAACGAGCCTATCTCGGAGTATCAATTAGAAATTTGGATGAAACCTTTGCAAAAGCACTGGATTTAAAAGAAATTAAAGGAGCTTTGGTTAATAGCGTCGAACCTAATAGCCCTGCAAGCAAGGCTGGTATCGAAACTGAAGATGTTATTCTTGCAGTGGATGGAAAAGAAATCTCATCAAGTAGTGAATTACAAATAGAAATTGCCAAAAGAAAACCTGGTGAAACCGTTGAATTAACCATTTGGAGAAACAAAAAGGAAATAAAAATTAAAGCAAAATTAGGCTCTCGAGATTCGGACTTTGCTGAAAATGCAGACCAGGATTTTGACGAACCAAAGCCCGGGCAACCCGTTAACATCAAATCCCTTGGTATATCTGTTGCGCCAATCGATGACAAAATCAAAGAGAATTTTGATGTGAAAAATGGCGTTTATCTTAAAGATGTACAGAATAGGACATTGCGACAAGAACGTGGCTTGCTCCCTGGCGGCGTAATAACCAAAGTAGATAATCAAGATATTACTTCTGTTAATCAATTCAAGAAGATCATCGAGTCGAAACAACCGGGCGAAGCTATTCTACTACGAATTAAGTATAAGGAAACATCGACGATAGTTGCTATCGAAATTCCAGAGAGTTGATAATACACTACTCTTTGCAAGTTAAAACCGTCGAAGCGAATAAACGCATTCGACGGTTAAATTTTCGAAAAAAGCTGTAAAATTAAACTATATATTTACCTCGTTTTACGTAATGAGTATGTAAAAGTTTGTGAGAAATATGCCCACATGGACCATCGACCAAGAACTTCTCGTAGAGGTATTTAATATGAGGATTTTCATGAGATTTTCTAATAGGTAATTCTTTGTCCTCATTGTAAATGGCTTCAGCGCGTTTTCTCCTAATCTCTGGGCTTGTTGGGATGGGTTGCCCACCTCCACCAATACATCCACCGGGGCAAGCCATAATTTCTACGAAATGGTAATCATTTAATTCCCCACGAATTAATGCCTCCATAACCTTTTTTGCATTCGAGGTTCCGTGGGCAATCATAAACCTAACTTCGAAGCCTTCGAGGAATTTCCAATCATCTTTAACATCTGTCAGAATTACTGAACCTTGCCTCACACCATCCATACCTCGACAAGGAGTAATTTCAAGGTTCTCAAAGGGTACCTCTCGCCCAGTAACAATCTCGTAAACTGTTCTTAATGCTGCTTCCATTACTCCACCGGTAGCACCAAAAATTAAACCAGCACCAGAGGCATTGCCAAAAGGTTCATCAAAATAGCTTTTTGGTAGCTCAGGTAGATAAATCCCAGCTTCTTTAATCATTTGGGCAAGTTCTCTTGTAGTCAATCCGTAATCGATATCTTTGTATCCAGAAGCGTTCATTTCTGGACGATTGCATTCAAATTTCTTAGCAGTGCATGGCATTACAGCAACGGTTACAATATTTGCAGGGTCGATTTGCATTTCCTGCGCATAAAATGTCTTGATAACTGCGCCAAACATCTGTTGGGGCGATTTACAAGTGGATAAATAATCCAAGTGCTCGGGATAAAAGTGTTCAATGAACTTAATCCAGCCAGGGGAACAAGATGTAAATTGCGGCAACTTAACTGTTGAGTCGCCAAGAAGGAATTTTCTTTTCAATCTTAGTAAAAGCTCTGTACCCTCTTCCATTATTGTTAAATCTGCTGCAAAATTAGTATCAAAAACACGGTCGAAACCAATCATTCTTAGCGCAGTTACCATTTGTCCAGTCATTGAATGCCCAGGGGGCAATCCAAACTCTTCCCCTATTGCAGCTCTAATTGAAGGAGCAGTTTGAATTACGACG
>JBKBVP010000121.1:0-5255 GCA_046289495.1 Candidatus Kapaibacteriota bacterium
ACATCGAGACATCGCCATTGGATTGGGATACTTTTTCAGAGTCTCAAAAAGAATATTTGCTTCGCAACGTACAGTCTGAGGAAGAAAAGCAAAAGAGAATGACCGAATTCGGTCTTTCGCCTTTCACTGCACAAATCATTTGCATTGGTTTGTATTTTGTTGAAATAGAAGACTCTCAAGAAGTTTCAACAAAGGCTGTTGCCTATGCTGTTGATAACTCATTAGATGATGAAACCGTTAAAATTGAAATTTTTGATGACATTAATATTTACCTTGTTTCGGAGCGAAAAGCAATGGAATCTTTTTGGAAAGTTCTACACAAACACAGTGAAATACACCTTGTAACATTTAATGGAAGGAATTTCGATTGTCCATTCATTATGCTTCGTTCAGCGATTCTTGGAGTGAAACCAACGAGAAACATTATGGAAGGCACGAAATTCAATTACAAATTTCATACAGATTTGTTGGATGTTTTGACATTTTACCAACCCACATTTTACTTTTCTGCAACTAAAAGATTTAATCTTGACTTTTATACTCGCTCTTTTGGTATTGAATCACCTAAAGCTTTTGGTATCGATGGCTCTAATGTTACTGAATATTTTAAAGATGGTAAGTTCACTGAAATAGCTTCGTATTGCATAAGGGATGTAAAATCCACTTGGGAACTTTATAAAAAAATTAGAGAATATCTTTATTTTTAATGAATCTCAACAAAGAAATTGCTTTAAAGTTATTTCTAAATTTTGACATTAATTTGAACGTACGTCCAGAACGCTGGGTCAAATTTATCTACGCCGGCTCTTTGGGGTAGTTGATTATATAGTTCTTTCATAGCTTCCTGAGCAAAGTATAATCCCAAACCCCATTCAAATTCAATTACTTCATATAATTTATAACGTAATAACAAATTTAACTCTGGTCCATATTTATGAATTTTCTCACCTTTTGAATTTTCAAAAGGGACAAATGTTGTAAAATAATGTCCATCGAACTGAAAGTTAAAATAATTCCACGGAGTGTAGATAACTCGGATGAAGTAGTCATTTAATCCATAAATTCCGGTCGAAAATTTTTTATCTGACAAGGCAGTGAAAAAGTCCATAAAACCTTGGTAGTTATGTTTAGTCGAGTAAGGGTTATCGAACAGTTTGTATTTTTCTGTTTTTTTAGGGTCGCCTCCAGAATTAATATCGGCATTTAAAGAAGCAACCAAAGATTTAGTTTTGTATTGTAAATTTACAAGAATTAGAAATGCCGAGATTTCTTTGAGTTCAGATATAAAAATTTTTCCTCCTTGGTAAGTAAATTCAAATCTGAGATTAAATGGGGACGATGATGGTGCAATTTCGAAAGCAGTGCCGAGAGTATACCTTCCGAGTTGCATATCTTTACCATTTGGTCTAAGCCGGTTCCATTCATAAAAAGAATACAATTCGCTGTTGAAATATGGTGATAACTTGTTGGTCGAATAGAAGCCGAAGATGTTGAATCCAGTGTCGGCGGGGGCCTCGTTGTAATCATAGTTTTCGTATATTTTTGCTGCGCCAGCACGATAGCTTAGAAAGTTCGAGTGTGTGGTTATAAAAAAATCTGTTTTGTATTTTTGTGTGTTGTAGCCAATAATGAAACCGTCGTGACTACGACCCACATTATGCCACGAATTTGGACCAAAAATTTTAAACCCTCCATATTCAAGGGTGAATCTACCCAAAGTCATAAAAAATGGGGTATCAAATATGTTTTTTACTTTTAAAAAACCTTGATGAAGGTCAATATTTTTAAGATCCTTGAGCGTGTTTCTTTCTTCCCCAAAAACTCGTGAATCTTGTATTTGTGCAAAAAACATAACGTGCTCATTAATAGCTTTTTCAAAATTTAATCTCACCCTAAGAGCGGTAAATGATTGTGGATAAGTTTTATTTAAGAAGTCTCTGCCATCGAGTTCGCTACGAACTCGAAATTCTCCAGAGATTTTGAAATCTGATTGTGCGAAAATTAAATCACAGATGATAAAAGCAATAAGAAAAGCAAAGCAAACTACATTTTTGACCATATTAACCCTCCCTAAAATTAGTAAAATATGAAATATTTTCCAAATTAACATTGAACTGAGTACTATAAAAAGGCAATTGAATTTTTAAGCAACATACAGTTTAGTGTAAAATATTTTTAAATTGAGATTGTTGAATGATGTAGAAGACGCGTACCAATACCCCAGATAAGTTTTATCTTTTAATTGGTTCTATTTTAGTTCGAGCCTGTTTACAAAAATTAATTTTTTTATTGTTCGTTTTTATAGTTTGATTACTTTTAAATCTACTTAAATGGAGTCTTCTAAGAATGATGGTTTTGAGTTTATAAACATTAGGGGTGCAAGAGAACATAATCTTAAGAATATTAGTTTAAACATCCCTCGAAATAAATTTGTTGTAATTACTGGACTATCTGGTTCGGGGAAGTCTTCGCTTGCATTTGATACAATTTACAGCGAAGGAAATAGAAGGTATGTTGATTGTTTGTCGGCGTATTCTCGTCAGTTTATAGGTAATTACAAAAAGCCTGAAGTTGATTTGATTGAAGGGATTTCGCCAAGTATTTCAATTGAACAAAAGACGATTAGTCATAATCCGAGGTCGACTGTCGGTACTGTAACAGAGATTTACGATTATTTACGGTTGCTATTTGCCAAAATTGGAGTTCAGTATTGCCCAGCTTGCAAAATCCCAGTTGAGAAAAAAAATCTCGACCAGATAGTACAAAAAATAATAGAGGACTATTCTTGGAAAAAGGTACAAATACTTGCTCCTGTTGTTCGTGGAAGGAAAGGACATTACCGCGAGCTTTTCGAGCAATTTCTAAAACTCGGCTTTACCCAAGTAAGAGTAGATGAAGAATTTCTTGAAATTGTCGAGGGAATGAAGCTCTCTCGTTATCAAACACACAATATAGAATTAGTTATTGATAAATTGGTCGTAAATGAACACAAGGCAAATCGCTTGTACCAATCGTGCGACTTGGCATTAAACTATGGTGATGGAAACATTATTTTGTATGATTGTGATATTGAAAAAGATTCTTTAATGAGTATACATTATGCTTGTCCGGAATGTGGACGTTCATTCGAGCCTTTGGCACCAAATAGTTTTTCTTACAACTCAAAATATGGAGCTTGTCCAAAGTGCGAGGGTATTGGAGAACTATTTGATTTTGATTTAGATTTATTAATACCGAACAATGAAGTATCAATTGCTGAAGGCGCTATCGAAATTCTTAAGGATTCCAGATTTGTTTGGTTGCTTGAACAAGTTGTGGCTTTTGCTCAGAAGTACAAATTAGATTTGAATTTGCCTATCAAAGCACTTGATAAGAACGAATTAGATTTGTTACTTTTTGGGGATGATGAGGGGCCAATTGAAATAACAATGAAAATGAAGCACTCAAGTACCCCTTACAAAATTACCTATATTGGTGTTGTAAATTCTTTACGCCAAGTTTATAAAAATTCCGAGGCTCCTTCGTTAATTAAATCTTTGGAAAAGTATATTAGAGGATTTTCTTGTCCGGTTTGCAACGGTGCCAGATTAAAGGAGGAAAATTTAAACGTTTTTGTTTATGGATATTCAATTTTTGACATATCCAAAAGAGATATTCCTGGGGCTAAACACGTATTGAAAGAAATTTTCGACAGATTGAGTGAGAGAGAATATCGTATCACAAAGATTATTTTTAAAGAACTTTTCGACAGACTTAATTTTCTGGAAAAGCTGGGGATAGCTTACGTTTCAATTAATCGTCCCGTCAAAACACTCTCTGGCGGGGAATCCCAAAGGATTAGACTTGCTGCACAACTTGGTTCGGAGTTGGTTGGTGTTACTTATGTTTTGGATGAGCCAAGTATTGGATTGCATCAGTTCGATAACCACAGGTTAATTGATTCGTTGAAGAGATTGCGGGACTTGGGAAATACAATCATTGTTGTCGAACACGATAGAGCAACAATAGAAAACTCCGATGTTATAGTTGATTTAGGACCAAGAGCAGGTATCCAAGGCGGAGAAGTTATGTTTGTCTCGTCACCTCAAAAGATTAACGCTTTAGACACGGTTATTAAAGAAAAATCCATCACTGCTCAATACCTACTAAATAAAAAGAAGATTGAAATCCCTCCACAAAGACGAAAAGGTAATGGCAAGGAAATAATTCTTCGCGGTGCTCGAGGTAATAACCTTAAAAACATTACTTTGCGATTACCTCTTGGCTTGTTCATTTGTGTAACTGGGTTAAGTGGCTCAGGTAAATCTACACTAATTAATGATACATTGTATCCAATTCTATCAAATCATTTCTATAATTCAAATTTGAAACCACTTCCTTACGATTCTATCGAAGGGATTGAGCACATAGACAAGATTATTGAAATCGACCAATCTCCAATAGGGAGAACCCCTAGGTCTAATCCAGCAACATATACAGGTGTTTTCTCAGAGATAAGAAATTTCTTTGCAATGCTTCCAGAGTCGAGACTTCGGGGTTATAAACCTGGTCGGTTTTCATTTAACATACCGGGCGGAAGGTGTGAAGATTGCCAAGGTGGTGGTATGAAAGTCATTGAGATGAATTTTTTGCCTGAAGTCTACGTTGTATGCGACACCTGTGGGGGAAAAAGATACAATGATGAGACTCTCGCTGTTAAATACAAGGACAAATCGATAGCCGATGTACTTGAAATGACTGTTGAAGAGGCCTTGGTTTTTTTCAAGGAGATACCCAAGATTAAAAAAGTTCTTCAGACACTGTACGATGTGGGTTTAGGGTACATCAAGCTTGGTCAACAGGCACCAACTCTTTCCGGCGGGGAGGCGCAACGTGTAAAATTGGCAACTGAACTTTCGAAAAGAAGTACTGGAAAAACACTTTATTTGCTTGATGAACCTACAACTGGCTTGCATTTCGAGGATATTCGTTTGCTTTTAAATTTGCTTAATAGATTAGTTGATAAAGGAAACACTGTTGTTGTAATTGAGCATAACCTTGATGTCATAAAATGTGCAGATTGGATTATTGACCTTGGACCTAAGGGGGGTGAGGAAGGTGGTGAAATAGTTGCCGAAGGAACACCCGAGGATGTCGCTAATAATCCTCAAAGCTTAACCGGTAGTTTTTTGATAACGGAGTTATGTATTTGTTTGTTCCCAATAAAACCGAATTATATTTCGGTTTTTGGTGTTTTTGCCTTTTTTAGTAATAAT
>JBKBVP010000122.1:0-5247 GCA_046289495.1 Candidatus Kapaibacteriota bacterium
AGATTCATCCTGGGCGTACAGTTGAAAAAGTAGATTAACATAAAATAATTTAACTAAAAATAAACGCATAAGCATTCAAAAGATCAAATTAATAGTTTTCCATCTTTCATTAGAAGCTTATCATCTAAGTAAACGGTAGGCTTAGTTATGATACCATCAATGTGGATACCCACTTTAATCTTTCCTCCCATTGTTAAATTATTGCCAAATGCAATGTGTACGGTGCCAAGAACTTTTTCGTCCTCAAGGATATGGCCTGTAATTTTAGCCTTGTAATTCGTTCCGATCCCGAACTCACCAATGGCAAAAGCTTCGTGACCAACACTTTTCAACTTTTCATAGAGCAGTTTTGCTTTTTCATCACCTTCAAAATCTACTCCGTAGCCATCTTCGATTTTTATTTTTACAGGATATTTCAGCTTTCCAATCTCGGCTATGGAACCATCAAAAACAACAACGCCATTACTTTGCTTCTCCCACGGTGCTAAGTAGACCTCGCCAGAGGGTAGATTTCCATATTCGCCAATGTTCCTCAAAATACCAGTGCTTTTAATGATTTGTCGACCTTTGATTGGCAGGGTGATATCCGTACCCAATTCAGTTGTAACCCTAATGGTCGTTGCCTCGCGTAGGCTTTTGGCAACTTTTTCAGTTGTTTCAAGAATTTTGTTCGGGTCGGCGCTGAGGCATCTAAGGATGGTATCCTTGGTTATTCCAGGCATAGTTGCAATCCTAACACCGAGTTTGGAGGCCTCACGCCGTGCATTGGTGTGTGTTAAGGACTTACTTGTGGGCGCAACAACGACATCAACTTCTTGCATAATAAGCGCGATTTGCTCTGGAGGCTCTTGACCATTGACATCGCGTGGCTTAATCTCGCAATAAAAAGCTTCGTAAGAAAGACGTTTCCCGACTTCGAAAAAGATTAAACCTATATCGCGAAGGGGCTCATCCGAGAGAACAAGTAATGTTTCAACTGATGTTACTCCCAAATAATCTCGCAAGGCGATTTCAGCGGCATCTTGTAGCGTAAATTCTTTCTCATCAATTATTTTCTTCTTTCGAGGCATATTCAACCTTCATTTAACGAAAATTTTGGCTTTTCAAGGTCAAATTTAGTAGATTTTCTATTGGATTTAAGCAAAAGATATCCAAAGAAAACTCCAAAAATACCAAAAAAGGAAAAAAACCACATACCAGTTGTGTAGGCATTTGTCATTTCATTTAGGTAGCCAATTAATAAATTTGTAGTAAACAAGCCAATGTTTTGCACCATAGTCATAACGCCATAAGCAGTACCAAGTTTGTCGTCGTCGACAACATACGCAACAGAGGGCCACATAACAGCTGGAATCAAAGAGAAAGCGATTCCCATTATGGACATTGGGATAAAAAGTGTAATTTTTGTGTAAACCATAATTAAGTAAACTGGCACGATTAATAGAGAACCTAAAATCATTAACTTTGCACGATGACCGATTTTATCCACGATAAAACCAAATATCGGGGTCATAATCATAGCTGATAAAGTAAGAATACTCGAAAGAAAACCTGCCATTTGACGAGAAACATTATGAACCTCTTGGAAAAATTTAATTGCAAAAGTCTGAAATGGAAAAATCGCAGAATAAAAAGTAACACACAGAAAAGTAATAAACCAAAAAGGCAATCCAAATTTAAATGCTTGACTTATATTTATCTTGCCTTGCTTTTGTTCCTGGTGAAGTATGAATTTTTTCCTTGCCCATATGTCGACGATATAATAACTTGAGACAGCAACAACAGAAACTATGGAAGCAATGAATGAAATCAGCAAAGGACCCTGCCAGCTCTCGTAAAAAGGTTTAGCCCAAGAGGGGGAATTCAACGCTGCAAAAGAACCCAACCTGGCAATTGTTAGATTCAATCCAAATGCAAAGGATAATTCTTTTCCTTTGAACCACTTGGCAAGTGTTGTAGTTATAGAAACAATTAGTGATTCAGCACCGAGACCGAAAATCAATCGACCTAATGCCATTGTAATTAAATCGCCCTTTATAAATGTTAAAAAAGAACCAATCATGCAAAGTGCTGAGAAAAGAAAATTAGCTTTACGAGTTCCAATTCTATCGATAATCATCCCACCAACGGCAACCATAATGATGTTTGGAAGACTGTATATTCCTTGCAAAAGTCCAATATTATCATCAGTAAAATTTAATTGCTTGGCTAAAATATCTGCAAGAGGAGAAATTGAATCGTAAACATAGTAATTTCCAAACATTGCAATAGAAACAACAAAAAGAACGAACCATCGCAAACCCAACGGTGGTTCTTTTAGAATGCTCGTGTGATTTGTCATTCTTTTCCTCTTGATTTTTGTTCTTTAGTTAAAACGAAGAGCAAATGCTTTCCAATTTCAATTCTATAAAATACAATTAAACCCAGCAATGAAATCAATAAAGTTAATGAAGATATGAAAGAGCCAAGCTTGAACGAGCTTGATTCAAATTTCATTTCAATTATATGATCACCTTTGGGAACTTCCACGGCCCGAAAACAATAATTTGCCCGAAGTATATTGAATTCTACGCCATCGACAAAAGCCTTCCAATCTGGATACCAAATCTCGCTAAATACTAAAAGCGCAGACCTATTAACTTTTACACGGTACTTGAGATAATTATCCCCAAAGTAAAGACAATTTACATCAGTTTGCTCCAATGTATCTAAACTATTTTGAACAAATTCGGGATTTTGTTCCAAAACGACAGTTTTGCGGTAATCTATGGGGGTCTTGCTCATAAAATCTTTGATTTCATTTTCTCGGACAACAACAAAATTTTCTACGAACCACGCTCTTGGGAAGTAATGTTCTCTTTCAACAAATCCCCAAGTCCCTTTTTCAAGGTCGACCTTAACCTCGTATCTTACATTGTACAAATCATTGACTTGCTTGGTGCTTTTCAAAGGCGGAAGAACTCTTTCAAGAATCAAAGGATTGTAACCATCTATCAACATTATTCCATCCATCAAACCTTGATTCCGTTGCAAAGCAATAAAGCGTATAGGTTCATACAATCGTGAACTCACTCGAAAGATTTCCTGTGGAAGCCTTGGGGTTAACATTGCTTTCAGCTCTAATTTCATCTCGTAAGTCTTCTCGGGATTATTTGGATTTCTATTGAAATTAACACCTACAACAAATAAATCTATGAAAGAAATCAAACCCAAGACGGTTCCAGCAAAACTTGGAGAAAGGAATGCTCTATTTAAAAGGACACCTATTGATGCAACCAAAAGAACGAGTAAAATAGCAAAACTACCAGAATCCTTGATTACTTGATGGGCTATAATAGGAGCATCAAATATATCGATGAAACCGCCAGATGCAGCAAGCAAGGAAATGAAAAATGCCAGTAGGACAGGTATAAGAAAAGCAATTAGCACGTTCTTTTTAAAAGCTTCTCTCCAAAGCAAATCAAATCCTACGCCAGCCATAAGTGCCATACCAAGAACGACATAGAACATCATCCTGGCGGGATTGCGAAATATTCCAAAATATGGAAAGTTGAAAAGCAAGTCGAACAATGGGCTACCAGAACCAAGCGAGAAAAGAAACCCAAAAACCACCCAAATGGCAAATAAAATCACAAATCTATTTTTATAACCTGCAAGCAATGCAAACAACCCAAGCAAAGCAGCAACCACACCAAAGTAGTATACAGTTTCCCAAAAGTAGTGTATTTGCAATTCTCCTCCAAAACGCAGATAGAAGGTAGAGTTGTCCAATTTTGAGCCTTCGACCCATCCAAACAACTTTGGCACAATAGCAGTGTAAATTTGCTTGAATTGTAAAGCTCCTTCGGTAGCTTTTTGATATGATACTTCGTTGCGTTGCGCATATTGCGACATATTTTTCGTAGGAAAATATTGCACCGCAAATATTCCGAAAGCTATCAAAAAAGGTAGGAAAAACAAAGTAACAGCTCGGAGAATCGACTGCAAAGAGAACTTACCTTTTAGATAAAAAATTAGCAAGTAAATTCCAGTTATGCCCAGAAGCACAAAAACATAAAGAGTAGTCTGCGGATGCCCCGATAAAATAGACAAACCAAGTATCACACCCGATAAAATGGAAAAATAAATCCTATCCTCATCGATAGACCTTACAAAAAACAACAAAACCAACGGAAGCCAGCTTAGATGGTAAATAATCATTGGATGGATTACGTGGACAACAAATAACATGGAGAAAGAATAGGAAATAGCAGAAATTATGGCACCGTAGGTAGAAATTTTAATATATCGAGCTAAAAGATAAGTATTTATTTGGGCAATTAAAAAATGTACAATGATTTGTATTTCGAGTGCAAGCACAGGTAGATTGTTGCCAGAGAGAGTAAACAAAGAGAGAATTCTATTGAAAATGTAAAAAAAGCCTACTTGAATATCTGAAATGAATGGCATACCAGCGAATGTATATGGATTCCAAAAAGGTATTTCACCATTTGCGAAAGCCTTTGCAGCAAAATTTTGAACTGGAAAGACATATTCTACAAAATCCTCCCAAAAAAAAGAGTTGAACAAAATTTGGTCATAGAAAAATATAAAGGTTGTTGACAAGAATATTAAAAAGACCACCCAAAATGGGAAGGATTTAGGTTCCTTAATTGATAGAACAACTTTCTTTTTTGAAGTTTTCTTCATATTTCTACCCGTTTTTTTTGGCAATTGCGATGATGGATAATCCGAAAGGAAACCTCACTCTTGGCAAAAAAAATTTTTCAAACAGAAAAATTTTTGTTAATACTTTGTTGACAAAATTCGAAACAGGGTCTACAGGAGGCTGGTTTTCTATATTACTTTTTTTCGATAAAAACCTTTTGATGACAGCAGGTATGAACAAGAAGAAATTGAAATAAGAGATATAAATCACTTGAAATCCAGATTGATTAAGCACTCTGAGAAGATGTTTTTTTGTATATCTTCTTCTATGCATATGAAGAACATCGTGGTTGCTCCAAAGCCATTGGTAAGCGGGTACAGTTACGAGTAATTTACCATTATCCTCTAATAGGTTGTACAACTTTTTCAACGTACCTAAATCATCATCAATATGCTCAATTACATCAAGAGCGCAGACTGCTTTTAAATTTTGATTTAGAAGATAAAAATCATCAATAGTTGATTGAAAAACCAATTCTAATCCCCGACTCTTGCAGTATTCAACTGCAATTGGTGAAGGGTCCAAGCAAATTACCTTGT
>JBKBVP010000012.1:0-13467 GCA_046289495.1 Candidatus Kapaibacteriota bacterium
TCCCTGTCGCTTGCTCAATTTGGTCTTATCCTTGTTCAAAAGCAATGGTAGATGTGCTAATTTGGGAATTTCCCAACCAAAAGCATTATACAAAAGAATATGTTTTGGAACAGAAGGTAGCCACTCCTCTCCACGAATTATATGGGTGATGTCCATCAGATGGTCGTCCACAACATTAGCAAGATGATACGTAGGATATCCATCAGATTTCAAAAGAATTTGGTCATCCACATCTTTTGAATTGACGATGATTTCCCCACGAATGACATCATTAAATCGAATTTCTTTGTCATCGGGCACCTTGAGACGAATTACAAAAGGTACACCTTGCGAAATTAGTTCCTGTGTTTTTTCATCCCCAAAAGTGAATTGATTTTTCATCGCATATCTATCATATTTAAATTCGTGGTGTGGCGATTTTTGACGTGCCTCTTCAAGTTCCTTTGCTGTATCAAAAGCATAATAAGCCCAACCTTTTTCTACGAGCAGTTTCGCATGCTTCCGATAGATTTCCAATCGCTCGGACTGAACATACGGTGCATATGGTCCCCCAACGTGTGGTCCTTCGTCGAACTCAATACCAGCCCAAGCTAATGTTTTAATCAAATTTTCGACAGAATTTGGAACATATCTCGTGCGGTCTGTGTCTTCTATCCTTAATATCAATTTTCCTTTATGTTTCCTTGCAAAAAGAAAATTATATAGTGCTGTTCTCAAACCACCAACGTGAAGGTAACCAGTCGGCGACGGAGCAAATCGAACTCTTACAGACATAATTTTTGTCCTCTTATAGAAAAACAAAATTACGAAATTCCTTGATGTTTCTAGATAATTACATATTTTCCCCAGCGGTTACACTTAACAAAGAAATCGAAGTTAAGTAAGATATCGAATCTTTAATTTTTGATATCATTCTCTAAAATGAGGGGTTGAAATTAATGAGATTTCGAGGCTGGCTGAGAGCCATCTCATTTAGGACTATTTTTAAGTTCGGGTGGTAAGATATAATATTTTGGTGGAACTTTTCGTGTCGTATCTTCATCCGATCTCTTGTTTTTTATCTTAAGTTCTTTGGTGTCTATAGTGCTTTGTCTTTCAACTCTGGGTTCCAAATTAAACCTTTCGTTGTTTGTTAAAACCAATCTTGGTAAGCTCCTATTTTGAGAATCCACTATTGGTTGATCACCTTTTGGGATCGATGTACCAGCTCTTTGGACAAATTCTTTTTCATTTGTTTTTATTTCGTTGGGAGGAGGAAGATTTTCTTGCTTTTTCGGCTCTTTGTATTTAAATGCAAAGCTCTTGGTGGACATCGAGCTTGCAAAAACCCCAGAATTTGATAAGCAATTAAAAAAAGAAACAAATGGTATCAAAAGTTTATCCTTGTATAGTATCGCAGGTCGATTCATTTGAAACTCATGTTTTCCAAAGCTTGTGTGATTTATTGCAAAGAAAATTGACCCAGGTAGAAAGATTAAACTGGTCTCGCCGAAAGTATATGTAAAACTTTTACTGTCATCAATAAAATTTGTTCGATTCCTACTTAAATTCTCGAAATAAAAATACTCGTAGTCTTTTAGTTTTATTACATAAATTGCCCGAACCTTGTCGTCGATGCTAAGGTAGAATTTTTCGTAAGATTGACATTCTAAAGCATCCGTGAAGAAAAAAAAGAACAAAAGCGAAAAAGCATAAAGTTTCATTTTAGGATTTAGTTACTTCCTTTTGGTAAATTGTTTGTACCCGTGGGTTGTTTTTCAATTTTAAGCAATTCTATTTCAAATATTGTTGTGGCATTTGGTGGAATAGTTGGAGGAGCACCTTTCTCGCCCCAGCCAAGGTGCGGAGGGACGTAAATTCTCCATATGGAACCTTCCCGCATATGTGTAATCGCCTCTCTCCAACCTGGGACAACCTTTGCAACTTCGAGCGTTACAGGACTTCGAGTGTATGTATTGTCGAATACTCTTCCATCGAGGTATTGAGCCTTTAGATGTATGGTGACAAAATCGGTTTCTTTAGGAATATCTCCTTTCCCCTCGCGGAGCACTTCATACTGCAAGCCAGTTGGGGTTTCGACAATCCCGGGTCTTTTTTTATTGCTATCCAAGAAAGCCTTGCCTTGTTCGAGATTTTTCGGCGCCTCTTCCAAAAGCTTCATCTCTTGGATCTTCATCCGTTCTTCTTGCCGAGTGAGCAAAATCTTTTGAAACTCTATTCTAAATGAGTCCAATTCTCCATGAGTCATGAAAGTGGAATCACCTTTGAAGGCATTTCTAAATCCTAAAATTAGATAGTCCATATTTACTTTTAAAGAATCGCGCAGCATTTGCCGCCCAATGTCGTAACCAATCATATAACTAGCTTTGTCGTCTGGGTTTGTGGGCTTAGGCAGGTTTGTTTTGATTGTCTCCCGTCCACCACAAGAGAACAAAAGGACTACGAGAAGAACGAAAAAAAATTTTTTCATCTTTATACCCTTGAAAAAAGACAAAATTACAAATTATTTTTTGTAAATTTTAGTAATTTGCTAAGTTACGAGTATAAAAATAGTTAAACATAAACTATGGCAGCCGAATTTAAATTTCCAAGCGAGATTGACCCTCTGGGAAGCAATGTGAACCGCAGCTTGGATTATCAAAGGTTGCCACAAGGACGGCAAAAGCAGATATCTGTGCGAAATGGCGAAATCATTCGTGGCAGGATTATAGATGTCATTTCGCCTCGCCAGGCTGTTATCTCTTTACCCGATGGGACATTCACCGCCGAGATAACAGGTAAATTCAAACCAGGCGACGAGCTTTTCTTCCGTGTCCAATCTGCCGAACCTACTTTGATACTTAAAATCCATAGCCTATATGTATCAAAAGACAAGAAAGAACTATCGACAAATGAAATTTTACGAATTTTAGACCTTCCACGAACGAATCTGTTCGAAAAAATTATCGATAGCGAAAAATCAAAATTGAATCTTCTTGTTCGTGATGACATTATTCTTATGGCAAAGTATGCGCAAACACTAACTGAAAAATATCCAAAAGAGAATATAGGTCTAATACTTCGGTTTTTGGAATTATCCCTAAAAAACCTAATTATGCCAGAGACACAGCTTTACTTCTCTTTTACAAAAATTTTTGATTTTGGTAGAGTTTTCAATCAAATAGTGAACTTCCTGCTGTCGAATCCAAAATTGTTACTTGAGGAAAATAGAAGAAAAATCTTAGATTTCCCAAGTATATTCAATCAAAGAATTGATACTTTCTCCCTTTTGCAATTATTCAGCCCGAATTTCTCCCACACAAGCCAAAACTTCATTAATACACTTGTTGGGGCACTCAACCAATTAGACCTCTCCACGGATATCAAATCAATTTTTACAGAACTTAAGAGTATTTTAAATTACTTGTGGGCAATTAACTCTGCATCTGTACTTTCGGGTGGGAACACCATATTTCTAATTATTCCATACATACAAGGAACAAATCTAAGATATTCAGTATTTCGTTATCGCAAAAAAGTCTTTGGTAGTAAACAAGAAGAAACACTTACTCTCGATGATGAAGAAGCCATCGAGCCAATAGCAAGCAACTTGGAAAATGAACTGAGACAATTCTTCTCCAGCCAACATGGGAAACAATTATTTCAAGAATTAGTAAATTCATACAAAAGAACTTCTACACGAGAAGGAGATAAAATAATCATCAAATCACCATTTGGTTCGGTTCAAGTTGTCCGCATTTTGTCTCTTGGAGGCAGCGGGCAAGCCAGTGTCTCAATTGTGATTTAATTTTTTTGTGCTAATTTTGTCTTTGCAAAACCAACGAAATACAATATGGCATATCAAATATACCTTTTTAATTCACTTACAAGAAAAATAGAGAAATTTACACCTTTGGAGGGTAAAACTGTTCGAATGTATTCTTGCGGACCGACAGTATATAACTATGCCCACATTGGCAATATGCGCTCCTTTCTCTTTGCCGACCTTTTGCAAAGGGTGTTGAGAGTGGTTGGTGGATACAAGGTCCATTGGATAATGAATATCACCAACATTGATGACAAAACGATAAGAGATAGCGCCCTTGGTAGTTCGGCTTGGTTGCCGGAAATGGGAAAGCAAACGGACGACCCAATGCAAAACTTAATAAAATTCACAGAATTTTACCGCAAAGCCTTCCTCGAGGATATACAAAAGTTAGGTATAAATCTTAATGACTTCTACAAAATGCCCAAAGCGACGGATTATATTCCTCAAATGCAGGAGTTAGTGGAAAGAATTGTGGAAAGAGGTTTTGGTTACATCGTCAATGGCTCGGTCTACTTTGATGTAAGCAAATGGAGAAATCATGATATTTACGGCAAACTTTATCACATCGATTTTGAAAAGTTTAAAGAAGGTTCGAGAATAGACACAGACTCTTACGATAAAGAAGAGTTTTCTGATTTCGCTCTTTGGAAAGCAAAGAAAACTGGAGAACCATACTGGAAATTTACTCTAAATGGAATAAGTTGCGATGGACGACCCGGCTGGCATCTCGAATGCTCCGTAATGGAGCGAGAAATCCTTGGGCTTCCGTTCGACATACACACCGGAGGCGTAGACCTGAAATTTCCACATCACGAAGATGAAATCGCCCAAAGCAAAGCTGGATATGGAGTTGAACCCACTGCATTTTGGTGTCACAATGAATTTCTTCTCGTAGAAGGCAAAAAGATGAGCAAATCACTCGGAAATTTTTTTACATTGCGCGACTTGCTGAAAAAAGACATAGATCCTATCGACATAAGATACTTAATGCTTACAGTACATTATTCGACTCAATTAAACTTCACATTCGACGGCCTGAACTCCGCACGCAAAGCACGCCTCAGAGTACAAAATTACATCTATGAATTGTTTGAAAACAAAAATGAAACTGGAAGTGAATCAGATATTGAAAGACTCCGCGACCTCGTGTTTGGGGAATTGGCAAACGACCTGCAAGCGCCGAAAGCCATTGCCAACTTATTTGAATTTCTAAATGAGCACCCAGCAAACAATTTAAGCAAATACGCTGCTCGTCGCTTGATAAAATTTTTCGAAGAACTTAACAAAATTTTTAATGTATGGAAAATCGAACCTAAACCAATTGAAACAATACAAATTCCAGAGGATGTTATCCATCTGGCAGAGAAAAGATACAATGCAAGAAAAGAAAAAGACTACAAGTTGGCAGACAAGTTGAGAGAAGAAATACTCGCAAAAGGTTACATTGTTATCGACACCAAAGATGGCTACGAATTAAAACCAAATGAAAAAAACTGAGTCTAATTAAGTTCCTCATCGCAAAAGTCTAACAGCACTATCGAGTAGTTCGTTTACGATGCTCATAGAACTTGCCTCGGCGTAGAAACGCACAAGAGGTTCCGTCCCGGAGGGTCTAATTAAAAGCCAGCCGTCATCTAAATAGAACTTATAGCCATCCTTCGTATCGATTCTTCTGACTAAATATTTCCCAATTTTAGTAGGGCTTTTCGAGCAAGCACGTAGCAAAGCTCTTTTCTCTTGTTCGGAAACTCTTAAATCTCGCCTCCAATAGCGATGTGGACCGAACTCTTTATCCAACTCATCGGATAATTCTTTGACCGTCATATTTCGTTTTGCCATAATCTCGAGCAGCAACAAAGCATTAAATATACCATCACGCTCGGGGATATGAATAATAGTGCCCAAACCGCCGGATTCCTCACCTCCAATTAATACTTTTTGTTCGTTCATCAACTTTGCAATATGTTTGAAGCCTACGGGTGTCTCGAATAACTGTAAGTTGTTCTTTTCGCAATACTTGTCTACCATAGAGGTAAGCGAGACTGTTTTTGCAACAGCGCCCTTTTTCCCACGTGATTCATAAAGGTATTTCAACAAAATCATAAAAATGCGATGCGAGTCGACAAAATTTCCCTCTTTATCTACGACTCCCAATCTATCTGCATCACCATCAGTTGCAATTCCAATGTCGTATTTACCAGTTTTCATTAAATCCACTAGGGCATGCAAATTTTCAGGGACTGGTTCGGGATGATGCAATTCTCCGAAAGATGGGTTTATTGAGCCGTGTATCTCGGTAATATCGGGAAGAAGCAATTTGAGAATCCCTTGACCAGCACCATACATTGGGTCGAATAAAATTTTGAAATTTTTGGAACGTATCAAATCGATATCAATTTTTTTCTTGATGTATCTAAGATATGGTTCGCGTGCATCAAATGGACGAATAAGTCTGGTCCCGACGTATATGTCCCAGGATTTGAACCTCATTTTAGGGACTCTTTTGATATTTTGCAATTCAGCTTCGACCCTTTTAACTTCCTCTGGTGGGGCAGGTCCACCAAAGCGACCTTTGATTTTATATCCATTGTAATTTGGTGGGTTATGCGATGCAGTAATGACAATACCGAGGTCGGAGCCTTTTTGCTTGGTGTGGAAAGAAACCATAGGGGTCGAAGCAAAAGTATTTGTAAGATGTGCAACTATGTCATTGAATGCAAAAATCAGAGCAATTTCGTGAGCGAATTCCTTTGATAGGAATCGAGTATCGTAACCAATAACAACAGAAATGTTGGATTTTTTTAAAGATTTTAAATAATTAACAGTGGCAAGGGCTACTTTGTGTAAATTTTCAAAAGTGAAATCACGTGCGATTTCACCACGCCATCCATCGGTACCAAAAGCAATCATAAATCAAAATTATATGTTGAACAATTTTATTTCTTGTACTTGCTATAGAGATCCAACCCGGAGAAAACAGCCTCTTCTCCAAGCATTTCCTCAATGCGGAGCAGTTGATTGTATTTAGCGACCCGTTCGCTACGACTTGGTGCCCCGGTTTTAATTTGACCTGCATTTGTTGCTACTGAAAAGTCTGCTATTGTGGTATCCTCGGTTTCTCCAGAGCGATGGGAAATTACTAAGCTATACCCATTTTTGCGAGCAAGGTCGATCGTCTCCAAAGTCTCTGTAATTGTGCCAATCTGGTTCAATTTTATTAATATAGAATTGGCAACTCCCATCTCAATTCCTCTTTTCAAAAACTCCGGATTGGTTACAAAAATATCATCTCCAACCAACTGTACTTTGTGCCCTAATGCTTTCGTTAATTCTACCCAACCTTCCCAATCCTTTTCCCCGAGCCCATCTTCGATGCTAACAATTGGGTAGTTCTTTACAAGTTCCTCATACCAGCGTATCATTTGTTCAGAGGTCAAAGACTTTTGAGTAGATTTAAAAAACTTGTACTTATTATCATCCCACATCTCACTTGCTGCGGTATCAATTGCAAGGAAGACATCTCTACCCGCCTTGTAGTTTGCTTTTTCGATTGCTTGCAAAATGACCTCAAAAGCCTCTTCATTGGATTTTAGTGATGGGGCAAATCCACCTTCATCACCAACTGCTGTCGTATAACCTTTAGATTTAAGGACATTTTTCAAATTGTGAAAGATTTCGGCTCCCATTCGTAAAGCTTCGCGGAAGGAACTTGCTCCAGCTGGTACAATCATAAATTCTTGAATATCCACGTTGTTGTCTGCATGCTTTCCACCATTTAATATATTCATCATTGGGACAGGGAGCACTCTTGCATTCACTCCGCCAAGATATCTGTACAATGGCATGGAGTAGAAATTTGCGGCGGCTTTTGCGACTGCAATAGAAGTGCCTAAAATTGCATTGGCACCCAATTTCCCTTTGTTTTTCGTTCCATCCAATGCAATTAATAACTTATCTATTTCCACTTGCTCATCTGCGCTCATTCCTACGAGCTCGGGACCAATGACGTTTAAAACATTTTCAACTGCTGTCAACACACCCTTGCCAAGAAACCGCGACACATCGTTGTCGCGCAATTCCACTGCTTCGTTCTCTCCAGTACTTGCACCAGATGGTACAATTGCCTGGCCATAAAAACCATCCTCAAGATGCACTTCAACTTCAATAGTTGGATTTCCACGAGAATCGAGAACTTCTCGTGCAAGTACACCAATGATTTCACAATTCATAATTCCTCTTCTTGATGAAATATAATTCTTCTATCTTTTTTGCAAGCTTAAAATCTAATTCAGTTAAACCACCTCTGTCGTGCGTCGAAAGGGTTATGCGTAGTTTATTCCATCCATATAAAAGTATGTCGGGATGATGGTCCATAGATTCGGCGATGATTGCAACCGAATTGAAAATGGCAACAGCAGAGATGAAATCATTTGCCACGATTTCTCGTACGATTGTATTTTCTTTGCGTATCCAGAGAGGTAGTTCTTTGAGTTCGTTTTCTATTTCCGACTCAGTAAGTAAATTTGGCCTACTCATTTCAATAACTTCTCAATTTGTTCAAGGATGATCGACTTTCCAACAGCTCCAATGGTGGAGGATATCACTTTACCATTTTTAAAATATAACAATGTAGGTATGGAGCGAATTCCATAGTTGATTGCAGTATTTGGGTTGTTATCTACATCAAGTTTGCAAACCTTAATTTTACCGTCGTATTCTTTAGCAATTTCTTCGACTATAGGGGCAATCAAGCGACAAGGCGCACACCAAGTTGCCCAAAAGTCCACAATGACTGGGATGTTCGAATTAACTACTTCTTCTTCAAACGTTTGGTCTGTTACATGAATGACTTGTCCCATACTTCACCAAATAAAATAAATTTATATATTCGAATAAAGAGATAAAATATTTTTTAAGGGAAAATTCTGTAAATCATTCTCGGGAATGGAATAACTTCTCGAATATGTTTGGCGCCAGTAATCCACTTTACTGTTCTTTCGATACCAAGACCGAATCCACTGTGAGGTACAGAACCAAATTTCCTCAGGTCCAAGTACCACTGAAATGCATCCAAAGGGAGGTTTTCTTCTTTAATTCGCTCTAATAGCAAATCATAGTTATCTTCTCGCTGGCTACCACCAATAATTTCGCCGCCACGTTCTGGAGCAAGCATATCCATAGCAAGGACAAGTTCGGGATTTTCTGGGTCGCGCTTCATATAGAATGCCTTTACTTTAACAGGATAATGATGAATTATACAAGGCTTGTCGAATTGCTCCATCAAAGCTTCTTCTTGAACAGCGCCAAAATCCTCGCCCCAGGGAAATGGTTCCTCGACCTCTCTGCCGTCCAATTTCCTTATTAAAGGAACATTGTGTTTGTTCAACCATTCAACGGCTTCGGTATAAGTCATTCGATGAAATGGCCGTTTAACTTTTTCCAACTTAGTAATATCTCGTTCAAGAGTTTCGAGTTCACGTCTACAAGTTTTAAGAACATAATGAACAATGTATTCCACGAGGTCTTCGGCGAGATCCATATCGTCTTCCAAATCGAAGTAAGCCATCTCTGGCTCGACCATCCAAAATTCTGTCAAATGCTTTCGTGTTTTAGAAAGCTCAGCTCGAAACACAGGTCCAAAAGTGTAAACCTTCCCCAAAGCCATTGCCGAAGCTTCGGCATATAATTGCCCAGACTGCGATAGATAAGCCTTCCCTAAGTCGAAGTACTGGGTTTCGAACAAGGTTGTTGTGCCTTCGCAAGCATTTGGTGTTAGGATTGGCGAGTCCATTAATTTGAAGCCATTACCATCGAAGAAGTCGCGAATTGCTTTGACTATAGCAGCACGAACACGCATTATAGCATGCTGACGCGAGGAACGAAGCCACAAGTGGCGATGTTCGAGCAGGAATGTATCTCCGTGCTCCTTAGGGGTGATTGGATAATCCTTGGTAAGTTGTATAATTTGTATATCGGAAACATCAACTTCGTAGCCGTAGGGAGCTCGTGGTTCCTCTCGAACCGTTCCCTTGATTATTACGGAGCTTTCTTGCGTTAATTCTTTGGCTTTTTCGAAAACCTCTTCGCTTACATTTCCACGAAAAACAACACACTGAACGATGCCCGTCCCATCGCGAAGTTGAATAAATTGTAGTTTACCTTTCCCGGTTTTATGATAAACCCAACCACGGAGTGTTATCTCCTGCCCAACATACTGGGAAAGGTTTTCAATATAGTGATATGTTTTGTATCGAGAGATGGTCTTGGTTTCAGTTTGCATTACCTACCCCCAAAAATAATACCGAGACCTAAAGTAAGAAAGTTCTTATCTCGTTCGTCAGTTGTATTTCCAATTAGATTTACGAACCAATATTTTGCCTCGACATTCAAAGTAACTAAACCAACATTGATATCCATACCTAACCCCAATCCAGCCCCAATTCTGCTATCTGTCCTGCTTGTGGCGATTGGAAGCTCTTGATTCAATCTAACAATGTCAATTGTATTTAAAATATAAAAATATGATAAATTCCCGCTGAGATACGGAGAAACAGTGCTTCTAAACACAAAAAGGTCTATCCCAGCAGAAACAGGAATAAAATTTTGAATTGTTTTTAGAATTACCGTATCGTATGGTTCTTGCGGGAAATACAATTTTAATTCCGATTGAGGAAATCGATTCAAACCAATTGCACCACGAAAGTTGAAGTTGTCTGTCAAAGGTAGATTTAAATTCAAACCCAGATGGTAACCAATTTTTGCGGACTCCCGAGCTACATTCCATAAGTTGTTGTTAAGGTTAATCTTATCTGAATTATAGACATCATTAATTTGAGAATTTGGGGTGGACAATCCAATAGCAAAGCCCACACCCAGAGGAGCACCAGAAAGATTATGTGCAAAAAAATTTACCAGAATGAACGTTACCAAAATAATACTTTTCATAATTTACGTATAGTTACTCTTAAAAACTTTACAAAATTAAGAAATTGTTTTTGTATTTTTGTATCTTCGCTGGCAAATATATTTTTTTATAAACTCAAAAAGGTGGGTGTACTATGAAAGTTCCAAAATTTCTAACCACTGTAATATTTACCATTTTGCTGAGCTTTGGAATTTTTGCACAAACCTCCAAGCCAATTTTTCCGTTTAACTTTGGTTTTTGGGCGGATTACTCCGCAAACTTTTTATCAATAAGCGGGAAATGGTATGAATACAATCCGACACTTCTAACCTACCAACAAGTAGCGACGATAGACGACAATTACTTGGCACATGGCTTTGGATTTGGTGGCATAATCAATGTACCTTTAACTAATCAACTTTTTCTGACTGGGAGATTAGGATATAACACCTTTTCGACAAAGGTTAATAATTATACATTTGATTACGCTAACGGCGTACTATTAAGCGTCGAAGATGGAATCGATGTTGATTTCTCTGCCTTAGAAATTACCCCGGGTATTTTGTTCTATCCTAAACTAAATAACTTTGAAAACTTGTACATTTTTGGAAGCTTAGATATCAAAAGTTTCTTGACAAAGGAGTTTACTAACAATATAACACTAGTAACCACCGAATTTCCAGACTTAAAAACTCGTCTGGCAATTGCTTTGGGATTGGGATACACATTCAAAGTAGGTCCTAATTTGTACCTTTCCCCAGAGCTGTCTTTGAGAATTCCCTTTGCAAAATATTACAACGAAGATTTGCCAGACATCGTAGATGCTGCTACAGGTGAAATTTTAGCATATCATAACGAAACATTATCTGCAACTCATTTAAAATTTGGATTAAATTTAACTTTCTCTTTGACCCCAAAAGAGGAAATGCCACTAATAACGGAGCAACCCGAGGAAGTGGTAGCTTTCAAGGAAGTCTTAGCATGGGACCCACAGGGCAGATTTGTACCAGCTAAAGGTATAAAAGTTTCGGACACAAAATATCAAGAATACTTCCCAATTGTTCCCTACATCTTCTTCGAGGAAAACTCCTCAACCCCAGCAAAATCAACTCAGTATCTTACTTCCAAGGCAGAAGCTGGCGCATTCGACCCAAATAATCTGCCAATGGACGCTCTCGAGATTAACCTTAGAACCTTGGATATTGTTGGATGGCGTCTTAAAAATAATCCCGGTGCAGATTTAACTGTCACCGGAACTATCGATGGCTCCAACATCGAGAAGCAAAACAAGCAACTCGCTGCCGAAAGAGCAAACTTTGTGAAAAACTACTTGGTTCGCAATTGGAATATCAACGAGCAAAGGATAAATACTCGTACTGCCCAGTCGCCAAGTAAACCTTCGACCACAGCCGTTCCAGATGGCGTTGCAGAAAACCGCCGTGCCGAGCTTTCCAGTTCCAATCCCGAAATACTTTCACCGATATTAATCGAAGGAGAAAGCGTAAGAATCGCAGAACCGAACTTGATTCAATTTGTGCCGATGGTATTTGTTAAAGACTCCATCATATTATGGGAAATCGACATCTACCAGGGTAATAATCTCTTGAAACGCTTAAACGGCACCGGCTATCCACAACCTTTGCATTGGAACATCAAGCCCAATGAGCTCTCTGCCAGTAACGTGCCTGTGGACTACACCCTAATTGTTGAAACAATAAATGGAAAAAAATACAAAGCAAGTGGTAGTCTGCCAACTGAATATTTCTCCTATACAAAGAAAAGAGCAGAGGACTTACCAGAATCCACAATAACAAAATTTAGCCTTGTTCTATTCGATTTCGACAAAGCAGAAGTTTCTAAACAAGACCAAGAGACAATAGCTAAACTTGTTTTACCAAATATTAAATTTAATTCAACAGTTAAAATTTACGGCTATACAGACAGAATCGGCGACGACGAATACAACCTTCGGCTTGCCACTCGTCGTGCCGAAGCTGTAAAGAACATCTTACAACAGCAAAGAAAAGATGTGAAAATCGAAACTTACGGCGTCGGCGAAAGACAGCTTCTCTTCGATAATGATTTATCAACTGGACGACATCTATCTCGTACCGTTCAGATTGTTATTGTCACTCCAAAATAGAACTTGCGGCTTATTAGCTCCTGTAGCCTTTTTAGGCTTAGTCGATGGTGGACTGCTTACAGAAGAATGATTATTTAATGCAATTCGAGCTAATTAGTTTCGACAATCGTGTTAGTTACTGGACCTTTTGAAGGTTTCTTTTAAAAAATTTTTAAAAGAGAAATCTATTGACTCCGAAGATTGATTAGGTGTGGCATTTATAGCCGAGCCTTTATGTCCCCCCCTTCCAATCTCGGTCGATTGGAATATTTTAGTTACATCTGCAATAGCTGAGACACTGTTCTCTGTAACACCTAAAAGGAGATAATGTTTTCCAATTTGTACTATAAACAAAAAAGTCCGATTAGTTAGTGGTATCTTTGAAACAATTTTAAACTCTGTTCCAAGGGTTGTTAAGATACGAGAGACTGCATTTCTTTTCAAATAGTACGAAAAGAGGAAAATTGCTAAAAGGAACCCCAAAACAATGGCAAAAGATTGAATTAACTGCCAGTCCATGGAATTATCTTTTTAAAGTTTTGAGGCGTTCAGTTGGGTCTACAAGAGTTGTTATTCTTATGCCGAAATGCTTATCAATCACAACAACCTCACCCTCGGCAATTTTTTTGCCAT
>JBKBVP010000123.1:0-5241 GCA_046289495.1 Candidatus Kapaibacteriota bacterium
ATATCCAGCGGAGTCCAGTTTGCACCGCCATCGACGGTCTTCCAAGCTATTCCATATTCACCAAATACATAACCAGTAGTCTGAGATGTAAAGTAAACTTTGTTGAAGCTATATTGTAGATCTTCAACAATCTTAACCCAAGTATTTCCACCATCAACAGTCTTTAAGATCGTTCCCCACCATCCAACGATAAATCCATTGTTAATGTCGGTGAAGTATACATCTTTCAGTGGTGCGTACGTATTTGCAAACAATACATCCCAAGTATTTCCACCGTTGGTTGTAACGAGAATTGTTCCTTGAGCACCAACAGCGAACCCTTTGTTTACGTTCACAAAATAAACAGACCATAATGTATTTGTTGTGACATTTAAACCAATTTGGGTCCATGTTTCTCCTGCATCTGTTGTCTTCAAAATTACACCATGTGACCCAACTGCGTAGCCAACGGATGCAGTTGGGAAGTACACGTCATTGAGTATGAAGGAATATATTGCAGGCTGAACTTCTCTCCAGCTCGAACCATTATTTTCAGTCTTTAAAATAACACCTCTATCCCCAACTATAAATCCATTTGTGCCTTTGAAGGTTATTGCCATTAATCTGTATGGTTGAGAATAATTTGTGTATTCCCATCTATCTCCGCCTTGTGTTATTTTTATGATTGTACCATTTTGTCCAACAGCAAAACCAGAGCTGGGCTCGTAAAATGCAACATCGTACAGGTCTGAGACAGTCTTGTCTGTTCCAGCTTCAATCTGGGTTGTTCCACTACCGCTTTGCAATCGAAGGACATTATCCTCAACAATTACCTCATTGTCGAGGAATTGAGTTAGCATCCTTGTGTCGGGCGGATAAGCGAGGCTCTTATAAGTGAAAACATCATCTGTCGATGTAAAATCTAATGCAAGCAAGGTAGCGGGATCTATAGTAACATTATCGACATCAGTTACAAAGAAACGTTTTGTATTAAATTCAGGATTAACCATTGCCAAAGCACCGCCATTACCGTTGTAGACGCGGTTACGAATAAACTGTACTCCTTTGATTACATTTAAATCCGCACCAACTGTATACATCGCTCCACCACCTCGAACGTAGGGCTTGTTTATCTCGGCAACTCCTTCGCCTACAACATTATTAACAAATTGCACCCTTCTCAACTCGACAGCTCGTTGTTGTGGCGGTATCAACAAAGAACCTTGTGGAATATGAATTTCGATAGCCCCACCACCGAAGCCGGCTTTATTATTCTCGAATATAACTGGATAATTCCCGCCATATCCAATTAGCGCGTTGGCCTCGACACCACCAGCCCCTACAATTGACATATTTCTTGCTGTGTAGATGGCACCACCAAATGCAGTTGCAGTATTACCAGTGAATTTTATGTTAAATCCATAATCTCTTGTAATTGGTGTTTCATCTGAACCACCAATAACGGGAGACATTTCGGGGTATGCGTTACCATCTACAAAAATTGCACCACCGGAACCCGAGCGGTTATTAACAAATTGTGTTTCATTTCCGAGAGCTTCTCTTTGCGGTCCGCCACGAACTTGTAATCGACCAAAAGTATTTTCGCAGTAAATGGCACCACCACGGGAGAAGTATCCACTATTTGTACCAGTAATAGAATCCTGCAAATATTTAACATATGTTTCGTTTGAGATGAACTTCCCGGCTACAATCAATGAAGTATTTGCACCTACATAAATTGCACCACCGCGTGCTCCTTGTATATTACCATGATTTTGATAGTTACTTGCATTATTACCATTTGCTTCGAAAGTATCTCCATTAGGAAACACAATCAATCCGCGAGTTGTGGTATTTATGGAATTATTTATACCAATTCCAACCTCAATTCTTGTATCTTGTCCATATTGGTCATTTCTTCCGGCAATATAAATTGCACCACCAAAGGCATGGTTGCCATATTGTTGCGGATAAGCTGCGGGCTCGTCGGTCGCATCTGTTACAATTGGAATCGGGGGATTCCCAATTAGTCGAGTTCTAACATTTGATAGCTGTACATAATTACCTTCGAATTTAACATTTCGTATACGGCCGAGGAGCAATGCCAAACGAGCATCTTCGATGGCTTGTCTTTGAAAGCCAGTCAAAGGTTCTGGCGTAGATTCATCAACTAAATCATATGCTCTTATTTGAATGTCTCTTAATATCTTGGATATTTGTCCATTCTTCTCAACGTAATTTGGGTTCTTATTGGGTGGGTAAAATGGTAATGTATTTACTATATTATCTAAAGGATAACCCTCTGGTGCCTGCAACAAAGCAAGAGCACCACCACGATGTCGAGCCATATTATTTCGGAACTCGCAATTCAAAAGCCATAAACGTGAGGAAAGGGAGGTTATAGCACCGCCAGTACCATTGGTCAAATTTGCAAGTGTTTGGTTCAGGCTTGTCCAAGTATCCCCAAGGTCTGTACCATAGATTGATTTATTTCCAACAGTTATGTCCTTTCTAAATCCTTCGAAAGAGCAGTTTCTGAAGAAAGCTGCTCTTGCACCTGGCAATATAACGATATGACCCCATTCACGAGAGAAATTATTCTCCGGTTGACCAATAAATCGGATTTTTGCTGGGACTACATTAACATCACGTCCACCATAGCGTTTCCAAGGATATAACCATAAGTTGTGGTCGTTTGTTGGGTCGTTTTGCAAACGGGCTGCATAAAACATTATGGCATATTCAAACGAAAGAAGCACTTGATTACCAGTTAGGGGGACTGGAATTTCTGGCCAATTCGTAAACGTTCGAGTATTCTTATTCAAAACCACACCAAACATATAATCGGACTTGTTTGGATGGATTGTTAAATCGCGTTGAGTACCAACGTTAACGACACCAGGTGCAAGGAAATAGTTAACATCGGAGTATCCATTCCAGCCGGATGGGTTTTGTGGCGAACCAGGTATGGCAGTGGGATTTAAACCACCAGGGTTCGGTACATATGTTGCAGAGGCAAATCCATCTGCAATAATTCTTCCACCAACGGAGTCAATCAATCTTCCATTAGGGTAGAATTTGATTGTTGTTCCAGGCTCGATTATCAATGTTCCACCGATAACAAAGTCACGGTTAATGATGTAGACCGTATCCTTAACGAACACACGAATTTCGTCCGGAGCTACTCGCCCCGAAACGAATGCTTGTGGTTGTGCATAGGTATTAAATGTAAAAATACCTAACAAAACCAAAAATAGACTTAGACGAAGCAATCGTTGCATAACTCCTCCTAATAATTGCTACTAATTAATTCAACATTATCTATTTCTTTGTTAAAAATTTTCAACACTTTTAACATTTTTTAAAAATCCTCTTAAATTATTCAATTATTGTGCCAAGTCTAATCAAACCAGACTTTGCTAATCCAACAAATTCAGATTGATTATCTCCAATGATTGTTCTATATAATTTTTCGGCTTTTGCTTTTTCCCCAATTTTTTCCAAACAAAGTGCTTGAAAATACATATATCTATCTTTTACGGCAACGGGCAGGGCGTACGAAGATGCAAGCTCGTAATACTTTGCAGCTTCGGTGTAATTTCCGAGGCTCTCGTAACAAACACCGAGCCCCGAGGATGCCCCTTCAAGTACTATATTCGATTTTGAATCCATTGCAATTTTAAAATATTCCATAGCATCTCGATATCTTTCCAACTGCAAATAACAATTTCCCGCATAAAGTGCTGCAACATAAGTTTGAGGTACACCTTTAAATTCTCGAACAATGTCTACCAAGCCTATAACATCTTCGCCACGTACTTTCCTCGTTTTATCTCCTCGCAAAGCTCACTCATATTGTGCATTTTCAATGTATGGAAATACTCTCGATATAGCTAAAGATGCCTTTCGTTCGTTTTCTGCTTCAGTTTTCAAAACAAAATAGCGAACAACAAAAACGATAATAACTATACCTACAACAGCAAGGGCAGAAATATTTATCCATTTCTGATTCTGTTCAATAAACAACTGAAACTTACTTTTCTCTTGAATTTCTTCTTTCTCTATATCTTTAACCTCTTTAACAGCCTTCACTGCAAAAACCTTCCTTAAATTCTAAAAACAAATTCTCAGGTTCGAAGAGAACCTTCCAAATGCTAAATTACAAAGAAAGAAATATAAACTTTTCAAAAATTCACCATATTCTTTCATTAATACGTTAAAATTAACTCCTTGATGCAATGAAAATGTTTACAGATAAAAACACTGTTGAAAAAGTTACACATCTATAAGCGAACAAAGTCAATAACACCATCTTGAAGACAGAAACCCACAATAAAAAAAGAGCAAATTAAGACAAAAATAGCATTTTTCAAAATCTTTTTGATGTACAATTGAAACAAAATACACCTAATACTTATAAATTCAAATCTATTCTTCGTTGTTTTCATTCGAGTTTTTCATCCTTTTCTCTGAAATAGCAGCTACAAAAATACTAATTTCATACAGTACAAACAAAGGAGCCGCAAAAATTAACTGATTTATGGGGTCCGGAGTTGGAGTAAGTATTGCCGCTAAAATTAAAATCACAACAATGGAATGCCGACGATATTTTCTAAGGAACTTAGCAGACAATAAACCAAAGCGCGAGAGAACAAAACTTACCATAGGCATCTCGAAAACAATACCCGAGGCTAAAACCATCATTGAGACAAAACCAAAATAGTAATTTACGTCGAACTTGTTCTCTATTAATTTAGTTCCGAAATAAGTCCCAAAATTTAGCATAAATGGTATCATAATGAAGTATGAGAAAATCACCCCAGCGATAAAGCAAAGTGTAGTGAAAAAAGTGACCAAGCGAATTACTTTTTTCTCGTTATGATACAATCCAGGTGCAACAAATTTCCAAATTTGGTATAGAATAAAAGGTAATGCTAAAATCATACCTCCGATTACAACTACTTTAAAATATAGGAATGGCTGTCCAAAAGGCTGTAAGTTTTGCAATTTCAGACCAATTCTAACCGCTGGAGCAAGCAAAATTTTTTCTATTATAAAGTCTATCCTGTATCCAACAATAAAACAACCAATAACAATCGCAACGACGGAGTAGATTATCCTTCGCCTCAGTTCATCTAAATGCTCCAGAAAACTCATCTCCCCTTGTTCTTTGGTTCTTTCCCTTTTCTTTCTAAACATTTTCCACTGTTAAATTCTTACAACAATAACGGAATTTTTTTTCACATTTTAGTTAAACTGAAC
>JBKBVP010000124.1:0-5237 GCA_046289495.1 Candidatus Kapaibacteriota bacterium
ATTTTCTATTATTTCGATTTTTCCAACGGGTGTCCGTTTGGCTCAAGCAATAGGAGATTTACTTCCAAATTCAGTTATTGGCTACGTCGGGCATTCTACGACAAAGGACTTATTCAAAGGAGGCGACGAAGGATTGTATATCCTGCCAGAAAATCTTTCCTCGAGAAAAGCTATCATCTGCGATGCAATGATTAAAACTGGTCTATCAATGAGAAACGCAATCTCTCGTCTTCAAATAGAAAATGTAATAGATATAAAATTGGTGTCTGTGTTTGCAACTACAAATGGAATCGAAAATCTTCGTGCTGAATTTCCGGAATTTCCAATTTATGTTTGCTCCTTGGAAAGTGTAGAAGAACTCGAAAAGATTTCATTTTTGGAAGAACTACTTCGACATTATAATTTGTAACATTTAGGAGTTGGTGATGAGAATTTTGTTCTCAAAACAGGCCGAGTTGGGTATTAAAGCGGTTTTATATCTTGCTGTTCAACCGAGGGGGTACCTACGCAATGCCACAGAAATTTCAAAAGAATTGAGAGCCCCAAAAGAATTTGTTGCTAAAATTTTGCAGAAACTAACTCATTATGGTATTGTAACTTCTAAAAAAGGAAAGACGGGAGGTTTTGCCTTGGGAGTTAGTCCCCAAGAGATTAAAATTATTGATGTAATAAAAAGCATCGATGGAACAAGAGCATTCGAGGAATGTGTGCTTGGTTTTAGCGAGTGCAGCGATGAGAACCCTTGTCCGATTCATAAGTCCTGGGTGGAACTTCGCCAGAGGATTCTGGAGGTACTCTCCGAGAAGACAATAGCAGACTTTCGTGAGCAAACAATCCGAAAATTAAAAGCTTTGAAATGAAAGAAACCGACCCCAAAATTAAAACAATTTCAATAAACTCCGCTATTGTTGTCGGGGTGCTTTCCTTTGTGGTGTTTTTGTATTACACACAACAACTTACAAGCCCGTTAATAATCTTTATCATTGGTCTTCTTATTATTGCTCCATTTCGCAAAGAATCTTATTTCATACGCCGTTTGATACTGCTTTTTGTCGTTTTTTTTGTTCTTTGGATTTTCTCTATAATTGGTTCTTCAATTACTCCTTTTATTATTTCATTTGTAATTGCATACCTACTCGCCCCAATTGTATCATTATTGGAAAAGAAAAAAGTACCCCGATGGTTCTCCTCGTTGTTTATCGTTTTATTTTTAATTGGCTCTGTCACTTTTGTCTTTGTGTTGCTATCGCCACAGATTTTGAATCAATTCGAGGAAATTTCTCGAAAAATCACAACTGTTGTCACAGCTGTTACAAGTTATTTAGAAAATCAAAAAGCCTCGAAAATTTTAGACTCAATTGGAATAAAGAACGAGTACATCAAAAGACTTGTCGAGCAAGAACTATTTCCAGAGTTGAAGTACCTCTTTAGTAGAATTATTGCCTCTCTCGGTAATTTATTGACTGGAATTTCAACACTTGCTCGCCAAGCAATAAATGCAATATTGATTCCAATTTTTTCCTTCTATTTCCTTAAAGACTTTGAAAGATTTAAACAATTTATTCGCTCTATTCTTGAAAAGAAGAATCGAAAACTACTCGAAGACCTTGTGAGAATTAATCAAATTTTCCATATCTATGTCTCTTGGCAAGTTATTGCTGCAATCATGGTTGCAACTTTGTGCTCTATCTCTTTTGCTCTATTCAAAATTGAATTCTCCTATATTCTCGGCATCCTTTGTGGATTTTTAAATCCAATACCCTATCTCGGCTTAATCTCGAGTATGATAATTTCCACCTTGATTGTGATACTTGTAGGACCCGAGAATGTTTGGTTCCAAATAATAATAATTCTTGCGACAATTAGTATTGTCCATTTCATCAATGCTTATTTTATCGAACCGAATATTTTGGGCAAAAGAGTTGGTTTGCATCCCTTGCTGTTGTTTCTTTCGCTTTACATTTTTGGTGGTTTATTTGGCTTAGTTGGTTTGCTTTTTGCTGTTCCAACTACTGCCGCACTGATGCTTTTCTTAAACGACTGGGCAGAAAAATCTGGTGTTTCAATGCAATAGCGAACAGCATAATAGTTTGCGCATCAATGAAGATTCACTTTTTGGAGGTTCAAATAGCCTATTTCTTTGGTTTTGTTAATACATTAAATTTGACATAATTAGTTTACTAATATAATTAAATATGTTCAGAAACATTTTCCTCAACGACAATGTAATTTTAGGGTTTATCATTGTTAATTCTCTACTTGTCTTTTTGGGTGGCTTCGATTTTGAGCCAAATGTCAATTACCTGATATTCATATTCGACAATCTGCTTACTTTAATTTTTGTTGTCGAATTAGTTGTAAAACTAAAAGTATTTGGGAAAAAATACTTTGAATCGAAATGGAATAAATTCGACTTTGTCTTAATTCTCATTTCCATTCCCAGTTTGATTACGTTGTTTGGCATTTATTTTGCCAATGATTTAAGTTTCCTACTCGTTCTCAGGGTGCTAAGAGCATTTAAGTCTTTTCGCTTTTTAAAATTTATTCCCGGTATAGAACATTTGCTGAATGGAGTTCGTAGGGCTTTAAAAAACTCTTTCCTTGCAATCATCGGTTTTATTGTTTATCTTTTCATAGTAGGTATGATTTCGTTTTTCCTTTTCAAAGATATCTCTGTTGAGTATTATGGTAATCCTCTAAACTCCATCTACTCCACTTTTAAAATATTTACTGTGGAAGGATGGTATGATATACCAGACAATATTTCCAAAAACTTAATTCCCTATGCGAAATTTTTTGTCTATATCTATTTTGCTTTTGTTGTAATTACTGGTGGAATTTTAGGGCTGTCTTTGGTTAATTCCATTTTTGTCGATGCTATGATATCTGAAAGCAATGATGAAATGGAAAGAAAAATCGAGATATTGGAAACCAAAATAGATATGTTACTGCAAAGCATTAAAACGACAAATCAAATAGATTTGGATAAAAATAAGTTTGATTCTTAGTCTCGCTCAAAAATTACTTGGCACATCTATTTGCACGTACTGAACCAACCAACCTCGCGAGCAGTATTGATATTCTAACTTGCTTTGATAAATGATGTAAGAATTTGCAATAATTTTGTCTTAAACAAATAAAATATTTTAAAATTTACTCAGTAGTAAATTATAGTATTTCTTCGATTGTTATTTTAAGTTATTTTAATTTATAATACTGTTTAAATACAATACAGTATTTGCTTATTGTAGTTTTATAACCTTTGCAGTTAAGGTACCATTAACTGTGATAATTTCTAAATGATATATACCAGTTGGTAGAGGACGCAGGTCTATTCTATTTTCACTTAAGTTTGTTTCTTGTAATATGGGCTCTCCTAATGCATTGTATAAAGCGACACGCAGTGGATTGAGAGCATTGTTTAGATAAATATAATCGTAGACAGGGTTTGGATATACCAGAACATCGAATTGTGCCGGTTCTTCGTTTATATCTCGAGTTGGGTCTGGCGGTGTGGGGCATACATACCAAGAGAGAATCTCATGCGTTTCGTGGGCACAACCAGTGGCAGAAGTAAAACCAAGGTATGCACGATAACCCCTATCGAGTTTAAGTAATGTGGATAGGTCGAAATCTCTTACTACAAGACTTGGCTTGCTAAAGTCTTTTGTTGTATCCAGGTAAATCAGTAAGCTTTTTTCTTTTTCTTTGTACTCGATTTTGGAGTAGTAAACAGTACCGTCTGGGATAAGAGGGAGAATCTCTGTGGCAACTCCCAAGGTATATTGTTTTTGATGCTTCGAGGAGACTTCTTTTTGTCCTGCAGTTTGGACTGCGATGTGGTTTCCGTTTGGATCGAAGAAGTTTTCTATTTGATTGGAGTCGTTGGAGTAAGTGTCGAATTCAATTGCTACAGCATTTGGAATACCATCGTAGCCAATCCCACCACCGTGGTTCCCGATTGCATAAGGAATAAAGTTTTGAATAACGAATGCTAAACCATCTGCTCCAGGAATCGAAGCATCATCGCAGTTGTTATTCGAGCCATTGTGCATTCGGAATGAAAATTCGCTGTGGAAGCCAGAAACCACAGGTATCGGCTCGGAATACCAAATTGCTCCAGATTTGTTAACATTTGATGGGGTCATTTGAATGTAGTTTTCAATTTTAGTAGCATTACCGACGAAGATGATTTTTGTTGGGTTTTCAAAGTTTGGAAAATCGAATTCAGTGAAGTCGCAGTCGGAGCGGTAGAAAACAATAGTAACAAATTCGGCTTCGATGCATTCATTAGCAAGTTTTACATACACCGTATCAAGTTTTGAAGGGATTTCGTTTAAGATAAAAGAGAGAGTGTCGGTACGGCTGAATTCAATCGAGCGAGGAAGAGTGCCACTGTAGCGAAAGTCTACATTTGCAAATATTTTGACTTCGGAAATTTTAACCGAACCTCGACCGAAATTATTCACTGGTATGTTTAATTGTAACGGGATGTCGGAAGAGTATTTTACAAGTAACAAATGGTAGTTGTTGGGTCTGCCAGCTGGGTGTTTCAAAGTAAATCCGTTAATTTCTTGGACTAAAGTGGTTCTATTACCAGCACTATCGGCAACAACAAGCGTAAAATTTCCATCTTTATATGGGTCTACGAGCTCGATTTCAAGATTTACTTCTTTATTCCCTTTTTTGAAATTTTGTTCAATAGACATTTTCACATTAGTTGAATTATTCTCAAGGTAAATAGTATCGATCCAGGTATCAAGTTCTCTGGTTTCTTCGAATTTTAAATACTTTTTGAAGCAGTAAGTCGAATCTTTGGTAAGCATTGGAGGCATCCAATCTCTTTCTCGTAAATACATGCCACCAATGTAGCCATAGGAGTTTGCTGGTCCGTAACCGAAGGCATAAACACCAATGGGTCTTGATGAGCTTATTGTATGGGTACCTTCATTAACTTTTATGTGTGCGTAATAATAATCTGAATTTGGAATTTGCTGGAATATCCCAGCAGAAACAAGGTTATTGTCTAAATAGGTACTCGTAATAGCTACTTGTGGCACAACCAAGGTAATATAATGTTCTTGATAAACTTTGGTAAATTGGAGGTTATCTTGTATTTCGTATGCTTGAATATTCACAAGTTTACAGTTTTCGATGAATTGTTCTTTTGGAGGAATTATCATCATAAATGGGTCGCTGATATAAGTGGCGCCACCATCGTTAGATGATTTTTTATA
>JBKBVP010000125.1:0-5192 GCA_046289495.1 Candidatus Kapaibacteriota bacterium
AAGAAATTTTGCCCTGGAATTTTAATATTTTAAAAAACGACAGGGTGGACTTCTTCTGCAGATGTTCAAAAGAAAGTTTTATGGAGAAACTTCTTACACTTAGTTATCACGATATAAAGGAAATGAAGGAGATGGGTCAAAATGAATTAGTTTGCCAATATTGCAATGCCAAGTATTATTTAAGTGATAATGACTTTAATAATTTATTAATTTACATCAAAGCAAAAACAAATTAAGCCTATTTCTTGGCTTTACCAATGTAGATGTAGGCTATTCCGAAATTTAGTGGGTAGTAGGCTAACGAGTGAAAAAGGTCAAGTTCTTTCAGGATTTTTAAAAAATCTTTACCGTAGGGGAATTTATTTATAGAGTTTACGAAATATCTGTAAGCGGGTCGATTTCTACTCATTACTCCCCCGAAGTATCTAATAAATATTTTCTGGTAAGCTTTATAAATGGGTAAAATCCATTTGCTGGGTTGTCCAAACTCAACAATAATGAGCTGACCATTTGGCTTCAGAACTCTTTGAATTTCGAAAAGACATTTTTGGACATCCTGTACATTGCGGATTCCGTAAGAGATACTGACGATGTCGAAAGTATTATCTGCGAAAGGAATTCGTGTTGCATCTCCGAACAGGAACTTTGCCTTGTTGTTAAATTGCTTGGAATTTCTTTCTCTGGCAATATCAAGCATTTTTTCTGCTAAATCAATTCCTACGATATCGAGGTTGGGATACTTGCTCAGAAATTCGAAAACGAAGTTTCCAGTGCCAGTTGCAAGGTCGAGGATTCGAAAACCATTTTCGATGTGCAATTTGCGAATAGCTTTTTTAAGCCAAGTCCTGTGTATACCGAAACTTAATAGATCATTTATCAAATCATAGCGTTTAGCTATTTCATCAAACATTGCGGGTATACCTTTGCTCATAAATTTAAAGGATTATTGTATTTAATCTATCTGGTCCAGTAGAAATAATTTTAATTGGGCACTCGACGAATTCCTCTATGTATTTTATGTATTCTAATACCTCTTTCGGTAAATCTTCATACCTATTTATATTATTCAACTTTCTTTTCCAACCTTTGAAAATCCTATAAATAGGTTTTGTCCGGTCCAACGCAGAAGTATCACTTGGAAATTCTGAATTTCGGTGTCCATTTATCTCATATTCTGTACACGTGTAAATTTCGTCTAAATCACTCAGCACATCGATCTTTGTAATTGCAAGGTCTTTTATACCATTTATCATAACTGAGTATTTCAAGGCAACTAAATCCAGCCAACCACAACGCCGGGGACGGCCCGTTGTTGCTCCAAATTCTGCTCCATTATTCCTTATTTTTTCGCCAATTTCGTTCCTCAACTCCGTGGGAAAAGGTCCATTGCCTACTCGTGTCGTGTATGCTTTTGCGACTCCAATGATGTTTTCTATAGAGGTAGGTGGTATACCAAGTCCTGTGCAAACTCCACCAGATGTAGGACTTGAACTTGTAACAAATGGGTAAGTACCGTGGTCAACATCCAATAGTGTTCCCTGTGCCCCCTCGGCAAGAATTTTTTTACCTTCTTTTATGCTTTTGTTCAAGAAACTAGTTGTGTCTGCAATGTATTCTTTGATTTGCTCAATTGCAGATAAGTATTCCGAAATTTCCTTTTCGACATCAATTTTTATTTCTCTATGGTAGATAAAATTAATTATATCAATTTTATTTTTAAAATTTTCTTCTATTTTGTTCTTCAAATTTTGTGCGTTGTAGATTTCTGCTGTTCGTATACCACAACGTGCGAACTTATCAACGTAAGCTGGTCCAATTCCTCTGCCAGTTGTCCCTATGGATTTAGTAGTGCACTCCTCGCTTGCTTTGTCTAAAAGCTTATGATAGGGGAGAATCAGATGGGCTCTACTGCTGATTAACAGTCTTCCATTTATCTCTATATCTAATCTTTGCAAAAGATTTTTTTCTTCGATTAGTGCATACGGGTCGACAACGACACCATTGCCTATGACACATATGGAATTTGGATTGAATATACCAGATGGTATCAAATGTAGAACAAGTTTTTTCCCTTCGAAAACGACTGTGTGACCGGCGTTGGCTCCTCCTTGATACCGTGCTACAATGTCGGATTCTTTGCTGAGTATGTCAACAATTTTTCCTTTACCTTCGTCGCCCCATTGGGTTCCGATAACAAGAGTAACACTCATAGTCTGAAGTAATGAAATTTGAAATGCAAAATACGAAAATTATTAATTGAATAGTTTAAAAAAAAATAGATTTGTATCAACTTAAATTGTATTCAAGAATTCCTCTGTTGAGTAATAAATTTTAAAAATTGTGTTTAAATGAGTGATGTTTAATAGGTTGGAAACTTTTTCGGTTGGCGAAATTAACACGAGGGAAATAGAATTTTTTTTCAAAGATGTAAAGGCAGCAACAATCATACCCAACCCCAAACTGTTAATCAATTCAACTTGGCTTAAATCGAGGAGGACAAACTCAATTTTTTGAGTTTTAATTTTTTCGATGATTTCAGTAAATCTCGAGGTCAGGTTACCCCCTAAAAGTTGTGGGGGTAACTTAAGCATTATTACATTTGGTTTCAATTGATGAAATTGAATTTCTTCAATATTCATGTTTATGCCTTTGATGGTGCAACTTGTTTTATTGCATCTTCATCCACAGCGAGTTTTTTAATTTTTTTCATAAACCAAAGGACGAAAGATGTAGCGACAAAAATAGATGAATAGGTACCGACAATGATACCAATTGTCATAGTAAATGCAAATCCTTGTAGAACCGGTCCAGAGAAGAAGACCATAACTACAAGTACGATAAGAACAGTCAAAACAGTAATCACAGTTCTACTCAAAGTCTCGTTTATACTTAAATTTGCAATTTTTGCAAATGGAATTCCTTTATGTTTTTCACGATTTTCGCGTATTCTATCGAAGATAATCACGGTGTCGTTGACAGAATAACCAACAACGGTAAGCAAAGCTGCAATTATGCCTTGGTTAATTTCAAGGTTTATTATTCCTAATTTATCGAAAAGGACAATCATACCGAGAGTGAAGATTACATCGTGGATTAGAGCAATTATTGCGCCCAACCCAAAAGTAAATTCGAAGCGTAAACCAATGTAGATAAGCATTGCAATAATCGATAACAAAACCGCAATAAAGGCTTGGAAACGAAGCTCTTTGCCTATCTTAGGACCAATTGTATCTTTCTTTAAAATCTGCACTGAGTAGTCTCTTAGAGTACCAAGCAAAGCTGTTTCAACTTTAGTAGCATCTTCGCCCACTTCTTTAAATCGTAGTAGAAACTGGTTTTTTTCACCATAGGATTTGATTTCATCAGGTAATATCTTGCTATTGGTAAGTGTTGTTCGAAGTTGGTCTATAGATATATCTTTTTCGACTTTGAAGGCTATTTCGGTTCCACCAGTGAAATCAATACCGAAACGAAAACCAAAAATCAAAACCAACAGAATTGAGAATCCAATTAAAATCGACGAGATGATAAAGAAAAGTTTTCTCTTTCCAATAAAATCGATGTTTGTTTTTTTGAAGAATTGCATATAACCCCCTCAATTAAGCATTAACTTGTTTAGGTTGACCGAAGCTAATATTGGTTTTACCCAAGTTTAAAGTGATTTGGAACAAGGCTTTAGAAATTAAAATTGCAGTGAACAGTGTCGTTAGAATACCAATCATAAGTGTCATTGCAAATCCCTGAATAGGCCCGGTTCCGAAGAAATATAATATTAAGCCGGTGATAAAGGTTGTTATATTTGAGTCTAAAATAGCGGTAAGTGCCTTGGTGTAGCCCTCGTCTATTGCAGAGCGAATCGAGCGTCCCTTTTCAAGTTCTTCTCGTATTCGTTCGTTAATCAAGACATTTGCATCGACAGCCATTCCGATCGTTAGAATTATTCCTGCTATTCCAGGTAAAGTAAGGGTTCCTTGAAATGCAGCCATAATGCCAATAATCAAAAGGACATTGATTAACACAGCTACATTTGCATAGACCCCGGCAAGCGAATAATATATTATCATAAATAGCAACACCAATATCGCTGCTATTAAAAGAGAATTTAAACCTTTTTGAATTGAATCTTCACCCAGCGAAGGTCCAACGATTCTTTCTTCTATTATTTCAACTGGTGCTTTCAAAGCTCCAGCTTTTAATACAATTTTCAGTAGTTTAGCTTCTTCAGGGCTACTCATTCCGGTAATTTGAGAATTTCCACCCACAATTTTCTGTTGAACAACAGGAGCCGAATAGACAAGGTTATCTAATACAATTGCAATGCGTTTTTTTATGTTTGCACCGGTTATCCTTGCCCACTTTTCGGCACCATCAGCGTTCATCGACATTGTAACAATTGGCTGATTAGTAGTTGGGTCGTATGTTGCGATTGCATCGGTTATTACTTCTCCGGTAAGCTCTGGTTCTCTTTTGAGAGCGTAAAAACTGTAGATTTTATATTCTTTACCTTTGTTGTCTTTGATTATGTTTGGTTTGGCGCTGCGAAGAATTTCAACATCGTAGGGGAGAAGCGTACGGATTTCCTTCCGATTTATTATAGATTCAAATTTATTCCATACTTCATCGAAAATTTCAAAATCGTATTCTCCTTTTGGAACTTGGGAAGCATTGTAAAATCGGACATCCCTTTGGTATTGGGTTCTCTCGGCATTTGGAGGCAGAAAATTTGTGACGAAAAGTGTTGTGAACGGATGGTCTTCAATATATTTTTTGGATTTTTCTTCTTGGGAGAGGCCGGCATAGGGGTCTGTGGTATCGGCTTGTTCGCCCGATTTCGTTGTATCTATTTGATTTTCTGTTAGATTTGTGTCCTTTGTGGTTTGTTGTTTATTACTTGTATCTAAAGATTTTATCTCCTGCAATTTTTGTGCTGTGTCTGTGAGTATTTTGGGAACTTCTCTTGAAATTTCCTTCTCTTTTCTTAGGAATTCATCTATTTTGTAAAAGGCGGCAACTAAATTTTCATCATTTCGTACTAATTTAAATTCAAGTCTTGCGGTGGTTTGGATGAGCTGTCGCATCTCGCGTTCGTTTGTCACGCCAGGTAATTCAAGTAATATCCTCCTTTGACCAATTTTTTGTAGTGTCGGTTCAGAAATTCCATATTTGTCCACTCTTTGGCGAATAACTTGTAA
>JBKBVP010000126.1:0-5186 GCA_046289495.1 Candidatus Kapaibacteriota bacterium
GATGTAATTAACTTGCTTAAGAAACTAATCCCATCGGGAGTGTGGCAACACGACCATCAAGATAATAATGGTGATGCACACTTGAAATCTGGTTTGGTCGGACCAAGCCAAACCATACCAATAATCAATGGTACGCTTGGGCTTTCAACGTGGCAAAATATCTTCTTTTGCGAATTCGATGGTCCTCGTAATCGCAGAGAAATTGTTGTCACAATTTACGGAGAGTAAAACAATATTTTATTGTCTCCTTTGTAAAACTTGTTTTCTTACTGTCGAACCCTAAATAAACTTTTTGTTGAAAACGCATAATCTTTAAAATCCTCATTAAGCATAGCAAATAAATTCAAAGCCAATTGGATTACTTAAATATGTCTGAACCATCCAGGGAAAAACAAGACTTGATTACAGTTTTCTTAATGAAAGTATATGCGTTTGTTACTTAATTTTTGTTAATAAGTAATACCTTGTCCCTAATGAAGTTTGGACAGTTAAATAGTAAGTACCCGAGGCTAATTTATTCAAACCCAATGAATTTTCAATGTTATCAACATCCTTAAATGAAAAAGAACTTATCAAACGGCCCAAATTATCATGAACAAAAATTTCAATTGGGGATTTATCCAAAAATGAAATTCTAAGAGTACAATCTTCTTCGAAAGGATTAGGGAAAAATGCGATCTTATAAGGTTCAAAACTCTTCGGCGGTTCATTTTTTATAAGATTATACTCATATGCAAGTTGATGCGATAGAAAACTGCTTTTTCTTAGTTCAAAAATATTTCCACCTGCAAAAATTGCATAAACCAGGTTTAAAGAAGAATCTTTTGGTAAGTAGTAGGGCCCAGAAGCAATTATCATAGATGCGTCTGTAGCTCTACTTCTCAAACGTCTAAGGTTTCCAGACAACATATTCCACTTTTCCAATTTAGTAAAACCATCGTAGATACCCACAACATCCTCTCCTCGGCCGTCGTTATCTATTGCGTAGAAATTGACATTTGGACTATTTAAAATCTTGACCCCAACCCAAGGTAGAGTATCGTTTGTTGTGTTATGAGCGTATCCGAACTCATAATCTCTGTCATAAGCACAAATATCTGATTGCCCTGATAAACCAATATCCCAATCAAAAAATAAACCTAAAAAAACAGAGTCTAAGTCTTTTTGAGAAATGTTTTTTAATTGGTAATTTAAAAAGATAACATTAGAGTCTGGTGGTGAAATAGGTTGCAGAACCTGAAGATTCAATGAAAACTCAATTGTTTCTAAAGAATCCGGTCTTGTGAAAAAGTTGCTTTCTCCAACGAACAGATTTCGAGTATCATCGTAAATAACTTTGAAAACACCACTGGGAATAAAATCCCTATTTTGTCTATTTTGATTTGCACCACGAACTACGTCATATATGTTTGCCGGACTATATCCAAGAATTAATCCACCCTCGAATAATATGTTTGGACTATTTTTAAAAACAAAGCCTATACCCTGTTTGTTTTGTGGATAATCATTAAAGCCAATGTTACCTCTACTGTTAAAAGTTGTAGAGATTTTATTGTACGACATATTTCTGTATGAAGGATTAACTTGAATTTCGAGGTAATATCTCGATATTAAACCAAGGCTATCGTAGAAAAAAATTGGTACTTTCAACGAAAAATCTAATGGAAGAGTATCCGAGAGTACAAACAAAACCGAGTCGGGCGATTGAACTATTGCAGAATTTGGTACAGCACCAATGTATAACTTGCTCTTAATTACATTTTTAACATAATGAATATCATCTGGGACAAGACCAATAACTCCAGTTAAGTCGGAAAATACATTTTTTACTTTTATATTTACTTTAATTGTGTCATTAGGAAGAAAAAGATTATCACCATCTAAATCCTCAGTAGAGTAAGCCATTAGGATAATTGAGCGTATGGTATCTGGATTGCAATTCAATGTCTTAAAGGCATTTACCCTTCCGGCGCCAAGTAATCCAGAATAGAGTGGATTCAAAGAATCGATGTTATCGGATTGTTTTTTAACAAGCTCATAGATTTGCTCAAAATTTAGATTTGGGAAATTCAACCTTGCCAAAGCAACCACACCAGCTGCGATGGGTGAAGCCATAGAAGTGCCATCCCAAGCGGCATAAGTATTATTGGGTGTTGTGGATAGAATTTTAACCCCTGGAGCCGAAACGTCTACATTTAAACTAAAATTTGAAAACCCTGCTTTTACATCATTAGAATCGACAGCTGCAACGCTTAAAACACCATTCAAGGATGCAGGAGCAAAATCCGAATATTTACCATCATTACCAGCAGCAGCCACAACACAAGCGCCGAGAAAATTCACCGCTCGAATAATGTCGTTTTCAAGACTACCAGAGGACTCGCTTCCCCAAGAACAATTGATTACTTTTGCGCCCATAATCGCAGCGTATAGAATGCCTTCGTAGCCTTTCGTTATAAATGTGTTGAATTGTTCATCATTTGCAGCTTTCACTGGTAAAATTTTTACTTGCGGTACGACCCCAGCAATACCAATTGCATTGTTTGCAACTGCACCAATTATTCCAGCTACATGGGTTCCGTGCCCATTGCCCGGCCTTGGATTGTTATCGGGCGTATGACCATCGTTCCCTGCAAAGTCCCATCCAACATAGTCGTCTACATAACCATTCCCATCGTCGTCTATTCCATTAGTAGATTTATCATTCCCATTGGAATCCAATCCCATTTCATTTTGGTTATAAAAGATGTTGGTTTGCAAATCTTCGTGGTCAATATCAACTCCAGTATCGACAACACCAACAATGATTGTATCCGTGGTGTTTAGAAAATCCCAAGCTTTGAAAGTATTAATTTTCAAGTGATGATATTGCTCTGGAATTCTTGGATCATCGGAAACAACATTAATCTTGGAGATATACGCTGGTTGCACATATTCAAAAAAAGGAAAATTTCGAAGCTTATGAGAAGCAATCTGTGGGTCGATGTTGTTAACATATTCAATCCAAAAAATTCTTTTTAGCGAATTAACTGGGTTATCACCAGTGTTTTTAAATAAATTATTGTGGCGATTCAGAGCATAATCCAAAAGTTTACTATTAATAAATTCTCTAATTGTGAATTCACCGAGATAGTCCTCCAAAAGCGATATGATTTGTTTTTCATTTTTATTATAATCATTTTCCCAAAATTCTTTATGGAATTTTATTATAATCACATTTGGTAAATAATCTAACGAGAGAGATGTTTTGCTTGAAAAAGCAAATAGTATGAATAGAAAGAAAAGCTTCTTCATTTTATCATTCAAAATTTATAAACTTTAAAATTAATACAAACGGAGAAATAATAATTCGTATAGTTCAAAATGTGCATTTCTTTAACTATTTTTGTATTTTATTTTTAATGGTGAAATATGGCAGAGAAATTGTATAATTTAGTTCAGAGAACCGACCCCGAGGTTTACCAAGCATTAATAAACGAATACAGTAGACAGCACGAGAAAATTGAACTCATCGCAAGTGAAAATTACGTTTCCCCTGCTGTTCTCGAGGCCCAAGGCTCGGTGCTTACTAACAAATATGCAGAGGGTTATCCTGGAGCCAGATATTATGGAGGCTGCGAATGGGTTGATGTTGCAGAAAATCTTGCCCGAGATAGGGCAAAAAAACTATTTGGAGCAGAACACGCCAACGTCCAACCCCATAGCGGAAGCAGCGCAAATATGGCTGTTTACTTTTCATTTTTAAAACCCGGCGATACAGTCCTTGGAATGAACCTTGCTCACGGTGGGCATTTAACGCACGGCTCACCAGTTAACTTCTCTGGAAAATTATTCAACTTTGTAGCTTATGAATTAAATCCAGAAACTGGAACACTCGACCTTAACATGGTAGAAGACCTTGCCAAGAAACACAAACCCAAGATGATCACTGTCGGCGCATCGGCCTATCCACGAGAAATTGATTTCAAAGGCTTCCGAGAAATAGCAGATAAAGTTGGTGCATTTCTTTTTGCAGACATAGCCCATCCGGCAGGAATAATTGCAAAGGGCTACCTACAAAGCCCCATACCCTATTGCCACATTGTATCGAGCACCACACATAAAACATTGCGAGGTCCTCGTGGCGGATTAATTCTCATCGGTAAGGACTTTGATAATCCCTTTGGTATTACTGCGCCCAAATCCGGCAGAATTAGAAGAATGAGCGAGATTGTAGATTCTTGGGTAATGCCTGGTATCCAAGGCGGTCCATTAATGCATGTCATTGCTGCAAAGGCGGTTGCTTTTGGTGAAGCACTGACCGAGCAATTCGATTTATACATTCAGCAAGTACTAAAAAATGCTAAAGCTTTGGCAAATGCTTTGTTAAATAAAGGTTACAATCTTGTAAGCGGTGGGACAGATAATCATCTTATGCTAATCGATTTAAGAAATAAGAATGTAACTGGAAAGCAAGCCGAAACTGCTTTAGATAAAGCTGGAATAACTGTAAATAAAAATGCCGTTCCGTTCGACACACAACCTCCTTTGATTACCTCAGGTATCAGAATAGGTACACCAGCAGTCACTACAAGAGGTATGACCGAAAATGATATGCAAATTATCGCAGATTTAATCGATAAAGTTATAACAAATATCAATAACGAAGAAGTTATAAATTCAGTTAAAGCAGAGGTTCTTGAATTTACGAAAAAATTTCCACTCTTCCATTCCAAATGGTTAAACTTGTAACGATTGCAAGAGGAAAGCAAAAGCTTATTGCTTGCCTTCTTGCTCTCCTTTTGCAGTGTTTATTCTAAAAGGGCTGTACAAAGGACAGAAACCGATAATTCCAGTAAGGACGAAAACTACTGCGACAATTCCAAAAATAATTCCACCGATACCTTTGAGTTGTCCAAATAAAATCAGTAGGGCAATAACAATTGCGAGAATGATTCTGAGCGTCCTATCGAAGGAACCCATATTTTTTTTCATTTACCTACCAAATATTGAAGAAACTCATACAAATTTAAAAAATAATCAATTCGATTGCAACTACTTTAAAAAATTTTTCAAATTTTCAATTTTCTTGATAAGTACGCTATCTTTTAGTCCGAGTGAAAGAGCACTTTGATAAGCTTCGAGCGCATCCTTTAATTGTCTATTGCCTTCCAATGCTTCGCCAAGAAAGACATAAACATCCGCTT
>JBKBVP010000127.1:0-5179 GCA_046289495.1 Candidatus Kapaibacteriota bacterium
TATACTTCGAAACGAGACTTTCTGTTAACAACACAATGTCCTGTAATACTTGTCACGACATTAACTCTATGGCAGGTGTGGACAACAAGCCAACTTCACCAGGGGCTTTACCAAACACGATTGGAACAAGAAACACTCCAACGGTATTTAATGCTGGTTTTCAATTCGTCCAGTTTTGGGATGGTAGAGCAGCAGACTTAAAAGAGCAAGCCAAAGGACCAATTCTTAATCCCGTTGAGATGGCAATGCCCAATGAAAAAGAGGTAGAAAGAGTAATTTCGTCGATTTCAGAGTATCGGGAATTGTTTGCAAAAGCGTACCCAAATGATAAAAAACCAATAACTTTTGATAACATTGCTAATGCAATTGCTGCATTCGAAAGAACTCTGGTATCCAAATCTCGATACGATAAGTGGATCGCAGGTGATAAATCGGCCTTGTCCGATGAAGAGAAGCTCGGGCTAAAGCATTTTATTGAAGTAGGCTGTATCACTTGTCACACTGGTCCTCTCTTTGGTGGCAATCTTTACCAAAAAATGGGTTTAGTAAAGCCTTACTATAATACTAAAGATTTGGGTAGATATGAAGTAACTAAGCAAGAGTCCGACAAATTTATGTTCAAAGTTTCGATGTTGCGTAATGTTGAACTCACGCATCCTTATTTTCATGATGGAACTGCGAAAACTCTTGAAGATGCTGTTAAGATTATGGCAGAAATAAATCTTGGAAAAGAGTTAACTGAAGAGCAGCTCAGGACCATTGTCGCATTTCTAAAAGCGCTTACCGATCCCAATCTTGTTAAGAAGGTAGCTGTTAAATAATATTGATTCCATTTTTTCAGAATTTTAGAGGCAACTTTAGTTGCGTCTAAATTGTTTAATTTTTGAGAAGACTCTGAGATTGTTATATCCACTATTTGGTTATGAAAGTTTGCAAGTATTTATTTTGTTTTGTAAATGAGAACTTTTTATATAATTTTGATTTTGTTTTGTTTTACAATACTTGATGTAGCCATGTGTAAATTTGAAGAGGAAAACAATAGAATTTTTCCATTCTTTGCAAGTAGTGGTGATGATGATTTTAATGATACTAGTTTCGATTTTGATGAAGAAAGTTTTTCTGAAGAGCCTGTCTTAGATGATGAGGACTTGGAGAATTTTGAGGAAATTGATGAAGAGGAATTCTTCAGAAGAGAAAAAGAAGATATTGAGCTCGAAGAAGAACCCGAATTCCTTTCAGACGATTTTATTCCCGAAATCGACGATCAGTTTGTGGACGACGAGGATGTTGGCGATGAATTTGATGATGATTTTGACTTAGACCGTTAATAAAATGTCCGAGATTTTTACTCACTATGGCGAATACCCCTTCAAAAGTGACTATTTATTCGAAAAGTTTAGATTTTCCTTCAATTCTGAGTCACGTGTGTTTGGATACTCTCGCCAGACATTCCATAATCAGAAAAAAAATCTACTTATTACTTTGGACTACGTTGATAAAGTTATTGTTCAACCCTCGGAGCCTTTAGTTTCTGATTTGCCTAAAACACATTTGTTGCTTGAGCTCTCCGAGCCCTTGGTCTTCCCTCCCGATTCTGAAGTCCAAGGTTTTTTCGACTTTCCAATTTCAGTGGCAATTCTTCTAAAAACTAACAACAAGATTACACTCATTGACTTATTTCAACTTCTGCCGACCAAATTTGCTTTATATGGAAATTCACACAATGGGGTGCTATGTAGATATTGGAAGACCAGCTTCAATCCCGCACCTATCGAGCCAAAGATTTTTGAAACAGGTGTATTGGAAATTGAGATTCAAAATAATTCTTCTTCATCAATCACATTAACACGATTGGTCTTGGATTTTGCTTATATAGAGTTATTTTACAATTCAACTGTTGTTAAAGCAAAAGCAAGAGCACGAATTCAATCAGAATCGCTTTGCGAAACGCAATTCCTTTCACCTTCTAATGTACAAAATTTTGTTAAAAGCTATGATTTAATACCTACAAAAATTTTATCGAGCTCCAAATTTATTATGCTGAATGGTATATGAATATTGCTAACTTCTTAACTTCAGAAAAGATTATTGAGTTATCGATAATTATTGTAATATTTTTCGTCTTACTTGTTATAATAAATTTAGTTTTAAAAAGGCTCAAAATCCTTTTAAGCGATAAAATTTCATTTCAAACATTATTGATATTCAATAGATTTGTTCTCTGGGGTTTTATTGCCTTGTATTCCATTTTGATACTGACCTACTTTGGTGTTAAATTGACCGGCATTTTGGCAGTTGGGGGCTTAGTTTCTATAATAATTGGTTTTGCTGCGCAGAAAGTCGTGGGAAATTTTATTGCTGGATTGTTTCTTATATTTGAAAAACCAATAAAAATGGGACAATCAGTTATAATCAATGATTTTTCTGGAATTGTTGAAGAGATAAGGTTTCTTTCGACGATAATGCGAACTTTTCAAGGTGAGTTTGTAAGAATACCCAATGAGCTGGTTTTTACTTCGCCTATAACAAATCTAACGGAGAATATTGCGAGAAGAGTCGACTACATAATAGGTATACGTTATTCGGATGATTTTGAAAAAGCCAAAGAAGTTGTGTTGAAATTTTTAGACGCCGAAGAATACGTCCTGGTTGTACCGAAACCTGAAGTTTTTGTCGAGGAATTTGCAAGTAGCAGCGTAAATGTCCACATAAGATTTTGGGTACCAACTGAAAAATGGTATGACGTAAAAAACAATTTACAAGATTTGATCAGGAACCAACTTGTCGATTCTGGCGTGGAAATACCATTTCCACAAATGGATATTAATATAAAAAATTTAGATGGCTTTAACAAACTTTAACAGCTCTGTCTTTCCATTTGACGTAGTAATTTTTAAAAAATATATTCCACTAGTAAGCAAGTCCAGATTTACCTTTTCAATTCCGAGGGATGAATAGTTTTTTGATGTTTTGATAATTGATATAACTTCTCCGAGGCTGTTAATGATTTCAACTTTAGCAAACTCTGCTTGAGAATCTCCAAAATTGATAATTAATTCGCTACTGTTTGTTAATATAGTTCGATAAATTTTGATTTTATCAGAGGTTGAAAAGTCCTCTATCTTTAAAATAGAATTTTCTAAAACAAAAAGGTTTTTGGAATTTTCTTGTATCTTTATCTGATACCATTTATTATTAAAAAAGGGTTTTCTTCTTGTTCTTCCATCGATTGTTTCAACAACAACGTAAATATCATACAAATTATCATCCAAATTTGGATACAAATCGTAATAGTATTCATCTGTACCAGGATTGTTCTTTAGGTAGGAAGAGGAGAATTCAGTATTTGAGCTTGACTTATAGAAAATTTTAGCATAATTGATTTGATTTTTCGAATTTATCTTAAAAACAATTCTTTGTCTATCGTTTGTATAAAAAGATATAGGTGGAGAAATTATTATATCATAATCCAAAGCCAAATTATAAAAATCAACTATGCCATAGCCCCACGTATTATTAGGTTTGTCTTTTTTGGTAGCATTGTTTTTTAAAAGGTTCAGCAAAGTTTCCGGTGTCAATTCTTCAAAAGTTGAGAGTAGCAAAGCAACTCCACCAGCAAAAATTGGAGCTGCAACGGATGTACCGTTTCCATAAGTTACTGTGTCGAAAGGATGAGCAGGGGAGCAAATTACTAAATTACCCTGTGCAACAAAGTCTGGTTTGATACGCCCATCGAAAGTCGGACCTCTGGAGGAAAAGTTAAGTACAGAGTCTGCGCTCGGATTAACTGCGCCGATGGCAATTTCTCCAAGAGCTTCGGCAGGGGCCTGTATGGACGAATCGCGTGGTCCTTTATTCCCAGCAGAGGAAATCATAACAATACCTACATTCGCTGCCCTATTAGCATAGGCAGAGACAAGAGTGGTCTTTCCATCAAATTCCTCAAAGTGGTAGCTGGCCTCTATGGAGTCGAATTTGGAATAGCCAAGGGAAGATGTAATAACATCCACACCGAGTGAATCCATCCATTCAATTGAAGCAGCAAAGCAGTCCTCTTCGAAATGACTTTCGACTCGAATATCCTCGGTCTTTGCTAAAACGAAATTAGCAAATGGCGTACTACCAAAAAGGTATCCATCCTTTATGCCCGATAGTATTGAGAAGACCATTGTACCGTGATGGTCTTGGATCGTAGTGTCCAATGATTCGTTGGCGGTGACTTTATCATTGTAAATAAAATCATATTCTGCTAATACATTAGAATGTTCAAAAATTTTGTTTTCTTTCCAGCGAAAACCAGTATCTATAATACCAAGAATTATGCTGTCGCCTAAAATTCCTACTGCTTGTAACTTATCGATATTTAACATTTTTAATTGATAAATGCTCTCACCATATTTGTCTTGACTTGTTTGAGATAAGAATAGTAGTTTAGAAATGTTCCATGGTAATTGAGTTGAGGTAATTTTGTGTGTAATTTCTTTTGGGATTTTTTCTGTAATCTGCTGAATAAGTTTTACAAAATCATATTTTTGAATTTCTGAAATTTGTGTTTTATTTGCTTCGATAACTACATAGTTTAACCATTTTAATTTTAATAAAATTTTTACGCCTATCTGCTGAATTTTGTTTATGTAGACATCATAAATTGGGGAGTCCTCAATTGAAACAAACGAGTCTGTTGGAAATATTTTCAATCTTCTCTGTATCGCTCTTTCAGACAATGAATTAACAGCTTTGGTAAAAAGTTCACTTCCTTTGGAGAATTTAGTAGCCCCTTTATCTTTTAGAAAAATTCTATATTTTTCACAAACACCTGTGCTGATAGAGCAAAGAATAAGAATAGATAAGTAAAAAAATTTCATAGTGATGATTAATATAAAATTTTTAAATTACAAATTTAAACTTAAAACACATAATGCCATCAGTTTTAATTACTGGAGCTGGGCGAAGAATAGGTAAAGGATTAGCTATAGAGTTCGCCCGAAAAGGGTGGAAGGTTCTCATTCATTACAACTCATCACAGGAAGAGGTTCAAGAGTTAGTTAAATATATATTAAAAAACTTTGGAGTGAAGGTAGAATATTTTCCGAGTAATTTGGTAGACATAAAATCTGCTGTAGATACCTTTGAGAATTTTTTCAAAGAGGTTTGTATTCCCAACGTGCTTGTCAACAAT
>JBKBVP010000128.1:0-5167 GCA_046289495.1 Candidatus Kapaibacteriota bacterium
GACCTGCTCATACAAATTGTATTTAGAAGATAACTTCAGTGCAAACTCCAAATTACCTGCAAAATGGATGTTTGAAGTCGATATTCTATGCTTGGCTCCCAAATCTATTACAAGTAAGTTATGCTCTAAAAACAATTCATTTGCGACCTGGACAACTTTGGGAATATCTTTAATCAGGACCCGAAACGAATCGCCTAAAGCAGAGAAATTACTGCTCGATTTGAGAAGTAAAATACTGCAATTAAATGCGATGGCTGGATGGAACCAATACTCGGCTTTAAATCCGACCGAGTTTGAATTCCCGTCGCCAGTTGAAAAAACCGAGCAAGTGTAATAGTTTTCAAATAAAGATAGGGAGCCATTATAAAAATTTTTGGCAAAGTTTGTTGTTATCCCGAAATAGGTTTTAGGTATCGCAAAAGGCAGCCGAGGGGAAAGTTCCCAATCGAACCCTTGGGAATAGATTAAAACCGTGTGGAGCACAATGAAGAAGGCGATCAAGAAATTTTTTTTCATCGAATTTTTACAAAATGTTTAACCTCTTGAAATATGCCAGAGTTCATCTTTATGAAATATATCCCCAAGGGTAATCTATCTACTGGAAAGCTCAATGTGTACTTCCCGGGAGTAATTACATCGTCGACAAAACTGCTCACGAGATTTCCATAAGAGTCGTAAAGACTAATACGAGTGTGGGTCTCGAAAGGAACGGCGTAGTGGAGGTTCAAAACATCCTCTGTCGGGTTTGGTGTTGGATTGCCAAGATGGAAAAAGCCGCCTTTGCCATCGAACAATTTATATGGCAGACCACACAGAGAATCAATTCGAACGATACTGGATTTTACGACTGGGCTCAGTGCTCGAGGGCAGACTCCATCGCCAAAACGTGGGGAGAGAAATTCAATCTTGGACTCCATTTCGTTCCCAACAAAAGTGTTAAAATTAAGAACAATCAATGTATCCGAAGGCAAAAAGAATTCATTCCATTTTGTAGAAATGTTGATAGAAAGCAAGCCAGCTGGATCTTGTTGTATATCCAAAGCCTCGGCTCGCGCCGAAGCGGTAGCTGCGACATTAGCATTATTGAAAAGGAGAACTCTTGGATTGAACAAAATTGTATCGGCATATTCTTTTACTCTGGAGATTTTACTTTTTTCAACAAGTATAGGAATGGAGACTGTGGAGTTTGGTTTAAAATTTATTTCGCTCGGGAAGGAAATATTCATAGGGTCTGGCAACACACCATTTGCTTTCAATTTGATAAGTAGAGTGTCTCGAATCTTGGAGAAGCTCGAAGTAATTACCAGGGTTGCTTCGTAAAGCCCGACATTTCTGGCAATTGAGTCGAAGACTATACGTAAGCTTTTGTTTGAATAAGGCGGTATTTCGAAATTTTCCTCGAAAATTCTAAAAGGTGTCTGCGGATAGGGTGGCTCGATGTTTGCGTTTTGGACTTGAACTACATAATTGCCAACATTGGTTAGTCGAATAACGGTATCCCGAATAGTGGGGCAGCCTTGCGCATCGTTTACAATTATATTTCCAAAATCGATAGAATCGGCTTCGGAGGTGAGTTTTGGTGCCAAGCCGACTCCACGAATGTAAAAAACTACGTCCTTTGCGCTATCTGGATAGCCAAATATTTTTCTTCGAGATAAATCGGAGGTAAATTTAATTTTTGCCAAAAATGTGTCTCTTTGTGTAGGGGAAAAAAGAATTTTAAATGAATCCAACTCCGTTGGCATCAAAAGCTTATCTTCGTGCAAAGAATCGATGAGTTTGAAGCCAGTCGAGGGTGTATTTGTGTAAAAATTTAATATCTCTTGTTTTAACACACCGAATGGCAAATTACCGGAGTTCTGGATAAGTACTTTAACTTCCTTTGAAGTATCGAGTGGTACATTGCCGAAATCTATGAATCCAGCAACAATTTCGGCATTTTCGATTGTATGAATTTTGATCTTTTGAGTTACACCCACTCCACGGATAATAGTTTGAATAGATTCTGAAGTGTCGGGTTTGTTTGGAGGACTATAAATAAATCGAACTACTGCGGTATCGCGTCCAAGATTTGTTGGATAATAAGATATTTGGAATGTGTGGCGTTCGTCCCCGCTTCGATATTCATCGAATAAAAGTGGCGTGTGTTGTTTCTGCAAACGAATTTCGGCATTGATTGAACGATAGAAAAGTATACTATCTACGACTAATTTGCTCCTCGTGTTGTTTTGGACAACGAGGACTTTGTACAAGGTATCAGTTGGAGGCACCCAGACGGAATCAAAGTCGAGTATATTTTCGTAAACATCGAGTTCCTTGGCACTCTTTCGGGCAATCAAAGTAAATTCGCGCCCCTTGACAATCTCCTGCAATGAGGTTGGTGGGTCGTTCGTTTCTGGGTCGAACAAACCAAGCCAAAGCTTTACAATTTTTTTGCCTTCTGGGAACAAAGGAGAAGGACTAAATGGAATATATTTGATTGAAAATAAAGAATTTATATTCGTGTCGATAATTCTGGGTAAATCTCTCGGACCAAAGAATTCCAAAAAGTCTAAGTTATCGGGGTCGTCTACAGCGCGTCCAATCAAGTATGTATAATCATTTCCGCCAATTTTTAAGACTTTTCCACTATTGTTTATTATGTTGAAGTATGTTTCGAGCGAATCACCAACCGTACACATCCCCATATCGACTGTATCGGATGCAGTATATTCATTGAAAATCAAGACCTTACCCTGGGCACTCAACTCGATAGTCCACACTTGGCTCAGAATTATCAAAATGTATAAATTTATCTTCTTAACCCACATCCTTCGGTTCATAATGAACTGCAATTTAATAAATTACACACTGTTAAAAAAATTTTACAATATAATGAATTTTACGTAAAACAAATAAAACCATTCATCGAAGCCAAATTAATCGACATTAGGTTTTATTTATTTAATAGCCTCAAGGATATGTATAGTTCCAAGTATTGTAAATAAAAAATCAAATGTTGTATACCGAAGCCTTTTTTAGGACAGCATTTAGTATCCTATGAGCGATGCCCTTGGGGTCCAGTTCCAAAAAGGAGAGAAGCTCCTCTTGTGTCCCGTGGTCTACAAATTTATCTGGAATGCCAAGTATTACTAATTTATTGTTGTAATTGTTGGATAACAAGAATTCGGCAACTGCAGAGCCGAATCCACCCACAACTGTACCTTCTTCGACTGTGAAGATAAATTCGTGCTTTTTTGCAATTTGATGGAGCAAGTCTTTGTCTAATGGTTTTATGAATCTTGAGTTTACAATAGTTGGGTTCAAGCCATTTACAAGGAGGAGCTCCCGGGCAAGAATCGAGTGTGAAACCATTTTGCCGACGGCAAGAATGGCAATATTTTCCCCTTCGAAAATTGTATCCCATTTACCCAGAGGGATGTACTCGAATTTAGAAATTGGTACACCAAGAGCCTTTCCACGTGGGTAGCGAATTGAAACAGGACCGGGATAGTAATACAAAGCTGAATACAAAAGGTCTCGGAGCTCTTGCTCGTTCTTTGGTGCTGTCACAATCATATTAGGTACAAGGCGCAAGTATGCTATATCGAAGACGCCGTGGTGGGTGGGTCCATCCTCGCCGACAAGGCCCGCACGGTCCAGTGCAAAAACAACGTGGAGATTTTGCAAGGCACAGTCGTGGATAACTTGGTCGAACGCACGTTGTAGAAAGGTGGAATAGATTGCACATACTGGGAGCAGACCCTCCGTTGCCATACCAGCAGCAGAGGTAACCGCATGAGATTCGGCAATTCCGACATCGAAGACACGGTCCGGGTATTCTTTTGAAACTGGCAACAAGCCGGTTCCGCTCAGCATTGCAGCGGAGATTGCCACGATACGCTTATCTTTGCTCATTAGTTCAGACATAGCTCTGCCAAAGACGTCGGAGTAGGATGGAGTCTTTGGCTTGATGTCTATTTTTTCAATTGTTTCGTCGGATTTCCTTTCTTTGCGCGCAATTGCATGCAGGCGGGTCGAATCGTTTTGCGCTAGCGGATATCCCCTGCCCTTCTCGGTCATAACGTGCAATAGAACTGGTCCTTTCAAATTTTTAATTTGGCTTAGTATTTTTACTAATTTGTAAATATTGTGTCCATTAATTGGACCAAAGTAATTAAACCCAAAAGCCTCGAAGAGCATACCAGGGGTGACTATCGATTTTATTCCGCCCTCCAACCTACTAAGGAACTCTTTCAATCTATCGCCAAAACTGGGGATAATATTTGTAGCATCCCAAATTTTATCTCTCAATTTATTTACAGTACGAGATGAAAATAGTTCATTGAAATACGAGGATATAGCAGATACATTAGGGTCGATTGATATACCATTGTCGTTGAAGACGACAATAATATCGCGCTTTTGGTAACCACAGTTATTCATTGCTTCGAAAGCCAGCCCACCTGTAAGAGCACCATCGCCTATTACTGCTACGACTTTGAAGTTTTCTCCGAGCAAATCACGTGCAGTAGCTATACCGAGTGCAGCAGAGATACCCGTGCTGGCATGACCAGCGCCGAATGTATCGTACTCGCTTTCAGTCCGTTTCAAAAATCCACTAATTCCACCTATTTGGCGTATCGTTGGCAACTGCTCCCGGCGTCCAGATAATACTTTGTGTGGATAGCCCTGGTGCCCCGTATCCCAGATGATTTTATCTCTCGGAGTATCAAAAACATAATGTAGGGCTACAGTAAGCTCGACCACTCCGAGGTTTGCTCCAAAATGACCACCAACATTTGTAACTACCTCGATGACGTATTCTCTCAGCTGGTGGCATAGTATTTCTAACTCTCCGGATTTTAATCTCTTCAAATCCGAAGGGTAATTGATTTTGCTCAATATTTTATATTTGTTCCAGTTTATTTCCACTTACGCTTTCCCTTAATCTTTTATTTAGACAGAAAAGCATTTTAAAAATTGTAAGTTTGAATGAATATTTATAATATTTACCAAATATTTTTCGTATTATATATTTTGTTTTAAAATTGGTTTAAAAAAATGGAAGAATACAAGGAGAATCAAGAGAATTTAGATTCTTGTCGCATCTGTGGCAATGATTTGTTACCAGTAGTTGAACCTACGGAAATGATTTGTGCCTTTTGTGGCAAGCCTAAATTGGCAA
>JBKBVP010000129.1:0-5161 GCA_046289495.1 Candidatus Kapaibacteriota bacterium
AACATTATTGACTTTTAATGAATTACATAGTATCGACCAGTAATAATTCTTAATTTTGTATTTATGTACAAATGAAAGAGCTGAATTTGAGAAGATTTGTTTTATTGCTGGTAGTTGTTTCCTCTTTGTTTGCTCCTAAAGTTTATTGCCAGTTATATGAATATCAAATCAATTATGGAACCGAGCGGTACTTTTCGAGCAAGGAGTATTTTGATAAGGAACTCTTGAAACTCTCCATCCAAATGCTATCGAAGGCGCTAAATTACGACATCCTCCCTGTGGAAGAAAAATTAATCCTTCTTAGTGCCGAGTTAGAATTCTACGACGGTAGAGCCGAATTTGCAATTAAATTGCTTTTGGAATTTATTCAGAACAATCCTACATCTTTGTACAATGGTTTTTTCTATGAAAAAATTGCCCAGTTTTATTTTGAAATCAAGGATTATGAACTTTCTGTAAAATATTTTAAAAAAGCAATAGAGATAGGAAATAATGAATATAAAATTAGAAAAGATTTGGAGTATCGCGATCTTGCGGCTAGCTCCCTTCTCTGGAGTGGCATTGGGTTGCTGCTTGCTGGGAAAGTGGACCTTGCTCGCGAACCCTTCGAGGAATGCTTCCGAAGCTACTCGGACACTAAATCTGCCGATGATGCTCTCTTCTATCTTGGCTTGATTTCCGAGATGAAGGGCGAGGAAGAGACCGCTATAACATATTTTAAAACTTTACAAAGAAATTATCCACGCTCAAATTTCATTATTTCATCGAAGGTTCACGAAGCAAGTAATTACATCTCTTTGCGGCAAGATGTGCAAGCTCTTATTGCTTTGGATTTTGCAGAAAACCTCCTCTCGAGAATAAAGGACAAAGATACGATTGGTTTACTTTACGAACAACAAAGCGACCTTGAGAACATCGAGGAGAAAATATATTTCCTTCGCGCAGAGGCTTTAAGTATTGGCGGGAAATACGACCAAGCTATCGACACATACGAACGAGTTTTGCGGCAATATCCTAATTCACAATATAGCACCGAAGCCAGGCTTGGGATTGGTCTTGCGTATGTAGAAAAGGGCGACTTCCTCCGCAGCATAGAAGTTCTTGATTCGTTAATCATTGCTACAAAAGAGGAATCAAGCAAGCAAAGGAATCTTGCAGAGTTATATAGAGCAATGGCAAAACGTCGTCTGGGCAGAATTTCCGAGGCACAGGCATTGCTATCAGAGTTACAAGCCAAAAGTAACTACCCTTTTCAATCCATTGCATTACTCGAATTGGGTATGATATACTACGAAAAGAAGGAATTTACAAATGCTGTGAAAACTTTGGAGAGAGCCTTGCGAGAGTCCGACGATAATTTAATTTCTGCCAAAATCAATTTGATGCTTGGCGCAACCCATCTGGAGCTAAAACATTGGAGCAAAGCAATACAAGCATATAAAAATGCAGAAGAACTTGCTAAAAGAGCCACGTATGTTCAACTGCCGAACAAAGACTTAATCATTGCAGAAGCTCGATTAAAACAAGGAATTACCCAGGTGCAAGACCATAGAAACAGCGAAGCAATACAAAACTTTCTATATGTGATTGGCAACTACCCGAACGATGCAAAAGCAGAGGATGCTCTTTTCTGGCTCGCAGAGGCTTATTATCGCTCCGATATGCTTCGTAATTCCATTGATAGATACGAAACCTTGGTAGCGAAGTTCCCCAATACAAAATATCTCGAAGATGCCTTGTATGGATTGGGCTGGGCCAATTTTCGACTGAAGAACTTCAAGAAATCGGGTGAAATTTTTGCTCAACTGGTTCGTGCTTTTCCAAATTCTAAATACGGCGTTGAAGTATGGTTGCGACAAGGGGATGGTTACTTCGTACTTAAAGATTTTAACAAGGCTATCGATAGCTACCGGAAAGTGTTGGAAATCTCCGGCAAGGGCGAAGAAGCTCAATATGCACATTATCAAATATGTCATTCATACTACAAAATGGGGAATTTGGATGCAGCATACAACGAGGTTTTGGAGTTTGTGAAAAGATACCCCAATTCGCAATATTCTCCAAATGCTTTGTATTTAAATGGTTGGATTAGATTTCAGCAGAAGAATTACGTAGAGGCAATTAATAGCTTTAATTTTCTTATTGATGCCTATCCAAATAGCTTACTTGTTCCGAGAGCAAAGTATGCCATTGGAGACGCACTTTACAATATGAATAAATTTGAGGAGGCTGCACAGCAATATAGAAGCATTATAGACGACTATCCAACAAGCCCGCTTGTTGGAGATGCACTTCGAAGTCTGCAATACTGTTACATTGCCTTGGGTAGAGAGAGCGAGGCAATGAAAATTGCAGAGGAATATGTAAATCTGAATCCTGGTTCGCCATTTGCGATGGATTTTGCGCTCAAGAAGGGAGAGATGTTTTATACTGGAAAGAAATTCAGATCGGCAATCGAGGAGTACCAGAATTTTATACAAAAGTATCCAGATAGCGAACGAAAGCCCGAGGCTTTATTTTGGATGGGTAAAAGCTATCAAAATCTTGGCGACAATGAGAATGCAATTATAATTTTCAAAGAGATAACTCAGAAATATCCCGAAAGTGAATATGCTCCCGAATCGTATCTGGAGCTTGGCTTGATATACAAGTCGTTGGCAAATATACAAGTTGCCGATTCTTTGTTTGGTTTGATGCAAGAGAAATATCCCGACAACCCATCCTCTGCACAAGCTGGATTTGAGCAAGCAAGCATTAAGTTTGCTCTTGGGGATACCGCAACTGCTTTGAATATCTGGAGGCGAATTGCAGAGATGTTCGAAGGAAGTGAGTTCGGCGGACAATGTTTGTATCGTATTGCTATGTATAATCGATTGTCGGGAAATTACGAAGAGGCTATACGTGAGTTCAATAAAATCGCAAATATGAATTTGGACCCAAACTTGTCTGCCGAATCTCAATATCGAATAGGTGAAATTTACTACAGGCTTGGTGATTTTTCCAAAGCCATCGAGGAGTTCAATAAAGTTCGCGAAAAATTCTCGGATATCGAAGATTGGCACACACTTGCTCTTTTGAACCTTGGGGATAGCTACGAAAAGCTTGGGATGGTCGAAGAGGCAATTAATTGCTATCGAGCGGTTATTGCAACTCGCCCACTGGATGATTATTCGCAGACTGCAAAGCGAAGGCTAAATTTGCTTGAACAAAAAATCAAAAAATAGCGAGGGTTTATGAAAAAATTTCTTTTGTTTTTTGTTTTAATGCTGGTCGTGCACAATTTGTATTCTCAAACAGCATCGCAACCATTGGAGTTGCCAAATTTTATCATCGAGGGCAAAGAGCAGATTGATGTTCAAGTTGGGACAAAGCAAATACCCCTTTTGGAGACTTATCTTGCCCGCAATTATATTGATTCTCTTATTATTGTTGGTAAACCGAGAAATTACGTGGTCTTCCCTGTAAGATTACCCAATAGCATCATTGCCAGAAGTTTTCCCTCGGGCTATGTGGACGGAAACATTGGAAGTTTCTTTACGACAAATATCTCGGCCGGGTATAAATCCTATTTCAAGGATTATGAGGTATACACCTTTGGAAATTTTGGAATAAGTGGAGGTCATATTGAAAATGCAAACTATACCAAATTTGCCATCGGTTTGCAAACCGATTACATTGCACCAGAGAAATTTTATATTTTTGGTAAAAGCAAGACAACAACTAATGTTGATTTTGATTATAAATCATACAGACTTTATGCTACAAGCGAGGCCCCAAGAAGAAATCAACTTGATTTCTCGGCAAAGATTCTGTCCATTGGGCATTTCGAAGGGTATGATTTTCAAACTGGTGCACGATTTTACACATTAAATCTCGCAAGCTCTGGCAATAGCATTTCGGAGAACTTGCTCGGTGTCTTTTTGGAAGTCGTAAACAAAACGCATCAAAATAAAATGGGCGGTAAACTCTCGTTGGATTTTCGCTCCACTGAGAATAAATCTACAAATTTCTTCCAATTCGAGGGGTGTGGTCAATTCGTAACCGGTCGTCTTTGGCTTGAACCAAAACTTGGATTTCAGTTGGCAAACTCTGGGTTTTCCAAGACCCGAGCTATGGTTTTGTTGGATGTCGTAGCAAGAACAAATTTAAACGAAAACTTTTCATTGTTTGCAAGATTTGCAAATGGTCTGCAAAACAAAAGCATACGGAATTTCTTCCAGATTAATCCATATATTTCGGATTCATTTGCATTAGATTTTTGCAATGCGACGGAGCTTCAAGCAAAGATTAAATACCAACCCAATAGAGCATTGGCTTTCGTTCTCTCGCCTACCTTCTTCTATAATTCAAGATTTCCAGTTTTAAATATTTCTCGATTAGGTTATTTCGACATTTCGTATATCGACGCATCAATTTTTACGCTCTCCCTTGAGGGGTATTGGATAATTGAGAAGCTTGGGACGGTTTCCACTTCTTTGTCTTTAAATGCTACAAAACAAAATTCCAATAATAAGGATGTCCCAACATATCCCGTGCTACAATATAGAATTGATTATTCAAAAGTATTTTGGAATAAAGTAAAACTTGCGGGATATTTCGAATATCTCGGCAGAAGATATGCAGATTTGGGAAATTCCCTGGTTCTCACCAGTTTTGGCAATTTGGGTTTGGGTGTGGAATACAAAATCAATAACTCATTTGTTTTAACATTTAACGGGGATAACTTGTTGAATTCAAACATAGTTCATTGGTATGGGTACAAGGAATGGGGACTAAATCTAAAATTAGGCTTGATATACAAATTTTAGCGGAAACGCAATAAAGGGATGTTACTTAGATGTGTGTTGATATATGTGTGTACGAACAATTTTAAAATGATTTTTTACAAGTTTTCAAGCGTTAAGTTTTGTGTTTTACTGGAAGGCGAATCGTAAAGGTGGAGCCTTTGCCACGAAGGCTCTCGACCTAGATGGTCCCGCCGAAGCTTTTGATAATATTGTAGCTTACAGAAAGCCCCAAGCCTGTACCTTTCCCGACTGGTTTGGTTGTGTAGAATGGGAGGAAGATCTTCTCCATTTGTTCTTTTGTTATGCCACAGCCTGTATCTTTAACTGAAATTAAGATATTGTTGTTTTCTGTGCGTGTTGAAATAATAATCTTT
>JBKBVP010000130.1:0-5054 GCA_046289495.1 Candidatus Kapaibacteriota bacterium
CCGGTAAGTCTATTAATCAATCTATAAATTCCCAACTGGTCGCCGAACTTAAAAAGAATGAACCCTGTAAAAGCACCGCCAAGATGAGCAATGTGTGCTACATTTCCAGCTGAACCAGTTACTCCAAGTAAGAAAGCCAAGCCAGCGTAAAAAATAACGAAGAACTTTGCCGGAATAGGTATAAATATGGGAAACATAAAGACTGGTCTATTGGGAAAGGTAAATCCGAATGCAGCCAAGACCCCAAAGACAGCACCAGAGGCACCGATTGTGGGCAGAGGCTCTGAAAATAAAGGAGCAATAAATAGTTGAAACAAACCAGCCCCAACTCCAGAGAGAATGTAAAAAGTAAGGAATTTACGACTACCCCAAATTGTTTCGAGCTCTACACCAAACATCCAGAGAGCAAACAAATTAAAGAACAAATGCCAAATACCCCCGTGTATGAATTGATATGAAATTAACTGCCAAATAAAGAAATTATTGCTTTCTAAAGGTTGTCAATAAAAATATTTTGCAAAAAAGTAAGATAACGGTGTGCCATTGATGTGGTAAATTCCCAAGAAAAAGGCATCAAAAAGAAAAATTACTACATTGCTTATAATCAATGCTTTAATAACAGGTGGAAAGATACCAAACCCTCCAAGACCATTTTGTACAAATTTATTTTTCATAAAACACCTAAGTAAAAAATAAAGACGCTAAAAAATTAATTAAATTGAGTTAATTAAGAGAGTAGTTGTAGAAAGTGAACGGTTTGAAAGTTTCCTGAACATAAGTATATATACGCTGCCAGGTCTGCAGGAACTCTTCCCAATAAGTTTTAAAGGTTTCGTGTGAATTGTCGAAATCTTTCCACGCAATTATAAGGCGAGTAAGAATATCTTCGAAAGCAACAAGTAAATCAAAGTCCAATGGTAAACTTTTCTTGCTTTTGAAGTAAAGCGGTAGAAATCCAGATACTTGATGTAGAAACACCAAAACCATTGTAATTGTTACATAAAGCCCTGAAGCAGAATTTGGCTTGTTCTCCATTAATTTTTTTATCAATTCATCTGAACGTTGTATAATGCTATTTATCGTCTCAAATTGTTTCCTTTCGTCTATTAAATGTTTCATATTGACCCACATTTGCAAACAAACTCCATCCTTTAAGAATATTTGAGCCTATTTTTATTTTATCTAACATAAAACAAACTAATGTCCAGGAACATTTCAACAATTGTGAAAATTTTTTTCTTTTTTTAACTTTTAGTAATTTAGATATTTTTAAAGGTTTCAACATGCTTGAAGTTTATGAGTACCTTGATAAAAATAAAGATAAGTATCTGCACCAATTGATTGAATTCCTCAAATACCCAAGTATTAGCAGTAAAAGCGAGCACAATCAGGATGTTCGTAATTGCGCAAACTGGCTTGTAGACCATATCCGAAGCATTGGCGGCGAAAACGTACGTTTATACGAAACAGGTGGCCATCCGGTCGTTTACGCTGATTTCCTCCACAGCGAGAACGCCCCAACTATTTTAGTATACGGTCATTACGACGTCCAACCAGTCGAACCGCTCGAACTATGGAACAACAAACCATTCGAGCCAATTGTTATAGACAAGAAGATCTTTGCACGAGGTGCATCCGACGATAAAGGACAACTTTTTATCCACCTCAAGGCATTTGAAAGTATCTTAAAAGCAACTGGTACTTTCCCGATAAATATCAAATTTATATTCGAAGGAGAAGAAGAAGCCGGCAGCAATCATCTAAACGATTTTATTAAGAATAATACTGAATTGCTTCGATGCGATAGCGTAGTAATATCCGATACCGAATGGTTCGATTTTGATTTACCATCTATTTGCTATGCGTTGCGTGGAATTGCTTTCGTCGAAGTTAAAGTCAAAGGACCAAGTCGCGACCTACACTCTGGCTCTTACGGTGGGTCCGTTGATAATCCAGCGGAAGTGCTTGCAAATATTATTTCGAGACTCAAAGATAAATACGGAAGGATAACAATTCCGAAATTTTACGATGGTGTCTTGGAACTAACTCAAGAGGAGAGGGATGAATTTGCACGTTTGCCGTTCAACGAAAAGAATTACTGCGAGTCTTTGGGTATTAAACATACTTTTGGGGAAATTGGATTTAGCACATTGGAGAGGATTTGGGCACGACCAACTTTGGAAGTCAATGGTATTTATGGTGGTTACACTGGTGAAGGTGCAAAGACAATCATTCCCGCCGAGGCAACTGCCAAAATATCGATGAGACTTGTACCTAAACAAAATGCCGAACATATAGTCGAACTTCTTATTAATTATCTTCAAGAGATAGCCCCACCCACCGTCGAATTGGAAGTAAAAGCATTGCACGGTGGAAATCCAGTAATTACTCCAATAGACACTGTATGGATGCAAAAAGCAAAAGTTGCTTTGAAGAATGCATTTGGAAAAGAACCAGTTTTCATCCGCGAAGGTGGTTCAATCCCAATTTGTGAAACATTCCAAAATGTATTAGATGCTTCACCAGTCTTAATTGGGTTTGGATTGCCATCAGATAACATTCATTCTCCAAACGAAAACTTTTCATTGGACAATTTTCTGGGTGGCATTATAGCAATTGCAAATTATTACATGCTTTTAAAGGACTAAAAGTTGTTTGTTTAAAAATTATGAGGTTTTATGACAGAGAACAAACCATATGTACCTTTCGTGCCAGCAAACACTACAATGCCCGAATTCACACTTCGTGCATTAGGCCTCGGTTTGATAATGGCAGTTGTACTTGGTGCAGCGAATGCTTACCTAGGCTTGAAGGCTGGAATGACGATCGCAGCTACCTACCCAGCGGCTGTAATTGGAATGGCTTTCCTACGCTTATTTAGAAATGGAACAATACTCGAAGAAAATTTTGCTCGTACTGTCGGTTCTATAGGCGAAAGTGTAGCTGCGGGTGCGATTTTCACTATCCCTGCTTTTTTAATTGCTGGAATTTGGACGGACTTCTCTTCAATCCAGCATTATCTCGAAGCAAGCTTTATTATGCTGATTGGCGGAGTAATTGGAATTCTTTTCGTTGCTATTCTACGACGAGTTATGGTTGAGGACCGAGAACTTCCGTTTCCCGAATCTGTCGCAGCAGCGGAAATTCACAAAGCTGGACAGAAGGGCGGTAGTGGCGCAGAATTTCTCTTCTGGGCTATGGGGCTCGGCGGACTTATTCAATTACTTAAGCAAATTCAATTTTTTGCATCCTCTTGGGAGAAATTTATTGAATTTTCAACACAAAAGTTAGCTTTTTGGAAGACGAGCGGTATCGAGGCTGGTGGTGGCGCTCTAATAACAACCCCCGGAGTAAGCCCAGCTTATATGGGTGTTGGATTTATTATTGGACCAAGCCTTGCAGCATTGAACTTTACTGGTGGATTGCTCGCCTGGGGGCTGTTTGTCCCTTTGCTTCTTTTCTTTTTAGGACCGGAAATTGTTAGCACTATGAATGCCATGGGGACACCGATTACGGGCGAAGACCAGTGGATTGCTATTGCTTTTGAAGTGTGGCGTAAATTTGTACGGCCTGTTGCAATAGGCGGTATGTTAATGAGCGCTGGATACACATTGTATAGAATGCGAAAAAGCCTAATTGCTGGACTTGGTAGAGCAATTAGCGATGTGCGAAAAGCTGCAGGTGGAAGCACTGCAGCTGAAGAAAGAACTGAACGCGACCTACCTTTCAAGTGGGTCTTCCTCGGATTGTTTCTGGCATCAATCTCAACGTTTGTCATATATTATTACTTTTCCAACGACGTAAGTGCAGCCGTAGTTGCAACTATCGTAATGATAATCGCTGGATTCTTCTTCGCAGCTGTCTCCGGATATCTTGTGGGTCTTATTGGCTCGAGCAATAATCCAATTAGTGGCTTGACCATTTCAACATTAATTGTTGCTGCTTTATTAATGGTTTTACTTGGTGTAAAAGGGCAATCCGGTGTTGCTGCTGTTTTAGGAGTTGCCGCGGTGATCTGCGTCTCTGCGGCTGTTGCTGGAGAAATGTTACAAGACTTAAAAGTAGGACATATCCTCGGAGGTACTCCTTGGAAAATGCAATTAGGTAATATTTTTGGAATTTTACTTTCTGCTTTCGTAATGTTTTTACCATTGTACTACTTACACCAAAGCGACATCATTGCCGGTGGAACAGGACTTGGCGGCAAAAACTATCCGGCACCGCAAGCCTCTTTGATGGCAATACTGGCAAAAGGTATCGTTGGTGGAGATATGGCGTGGCCTTTAATCATTGTCGGGATTCTTATGGCATTTGGGTTCATTCTTCTTAAAGTTCGCTCGCCGATGCTTGTTTGCGTGGGAATGTATTTACCATTGGAGACTTCTTTTGCAATTTTCATCGGTGGACTTATTCGCGGTATACTCGATAAAGTCATTGCAAAAAAGAATTTCAACAACGCCCAGAAATCTCGTATCGATAATACTGGCGTCCTGCTTGCTTCGGGTTTGATTGCTGGCGAGGCTCTCACTGGGCTTATTTTCGCATTCATTGCAGTGATAAATTACGATTTCTTAAAATCGCTTATTGTCTTCAAAGAACCGACCTTTGTGCTTAGCCTTATGGTTTTCTTCATTGTGGCAATTGTTTTAGTTTTGGTACCAGCTCTAAATGCTGGCTCGCCTGATGAACCAGCCCCACCGTCTGCAATTATGTAATAATTGGAAATGATGTAAATCGTAGGGACAAGGTCACACTTGTCCCTATTTGTTCAAAATTATATAAATATTAGAGATTCTCTCTGTTTTACTTGGATTTAACAAATTCTTTAGCCAAGTAACTACTGCAGATATTTAACTTAACATTCAATTTAAACGAATCTATTAATTTTGAAATTTATGTTTAATTAATTGAAGAGATATGATAGTTAAAAAAGTTTCAGTTTTTATTGGGATTTTTTTGCTATTTATTGTCTACCAGTCAGCTTCGCAGCCACCATTAGTTGTCAACCTTTCGGAAGCGAAGAAAGCAGTGAAAGAGTACTATGCTTACAGATA
>JBKBVP010000131.1:0-5045 GCA_046289495.1 Candidatus Kapaibacteriota bacterium
GCCTTTTTTCGTAATCTTCTCCCCAAAGTTCGGTAAGAGAGAGAGAGATTGGGAAGAAATTTTAAGGAAAAATAAAGAAAAAATACTTAGTAGTAGGAGTGGCAAGACCATTTGGATACATAGTGCTTCAATGGGGGAATTTGAACAAGCAAAACCAATAATTGAATACTTGAAGAAATTAGATAATACTTTTTTTGTTGTTGCAACTTTTTTTTCACCTTCTGGATACGAAAACCAAAGGGAGTATAAATTTGCTGATGTTTTGCTTTATTTACCTTTGGATTTTCCCAAACAAAGCAGGAAATTTATTGATCTAATTAAGCCAAATATAGCTATTTTTATCCGTTATGAGTTGTGGCTGAATTATCTTTTAGAGCTCAAACAAAGAAATATACCAGCATTTTTAATTTCTGCATCTAAACCAAAGAATGCTGATAACACCATTTACAGAAGGTATTTAAAGACCTGTTTAGAACTATTTACTAAAATTTACCCTATGGATAAAAAAGATTTCGAATATTTTGTTGCTTTAGATTTGAAAGTGCCGATTGAATTGGCCTACGATACGCGATTTGACAGAGTGAATTCAAAGATTCAAATTCTTGATGATATTCCTTTTCAAAAAGCGGATTTGGGGGGCGATTTTGTTTTAATTGCTGGAAGTATTTGGAAAGAGGATATAAATCTTATTTCAGAAGCATATAATTTAATTAAAAGTGAAATAAATTTAAGAATTATATATGTGCCTCACGAACCTAAAGAAGATATTATAAGAGAATTGGAATTGAAAGATAAAAATACGATTAAATTCAGCCAGATTTTGGAAAAACCAGTAAATTTTAAAAATTATGGAGGGAAAAACATTATTGTAGATAAAATAGGATATTTACTTTCTCTGTATTCGCTTGGAGATGTAGCATATGTTGGGGGGGGCTTTGGCCGTGGTGTTCATAGCGTCGTAGAGCCCGCGGGATTTGGTATTCCAATTATATGTGGGGGTCGAATTGATAATTCTATCGATGCAATAAACTTAAAAGACTTGGGTGTCCTACAAGTTGTCGATGATGGTAAAAGTTTAGCTATGGTGCTTTTGCATCTGAGAGATAAAAGCTACTATAAAGACATTCAAGAAAAGGTCAAGAACTATTTCTCTGAAAGAGTTGGTTCAACAAAAAAAATAGCGGGTTACTTGTTGGAAGTATTATCTAACTCGATGAAATAATCTTTAAAAACTCGCTGGCTTTTTTAAAGTCTTCTTCTAATTCGAATGTAAACTTTTCGAGGTCTAATTCGTTTAGTTCTGGGAAATGCTCTTTTAAAATTTTCCAAGAGGGTTGCTCTTCAAAGTTGATTATCTGATATCCTTCGTAAAAATCGGCACCCCACATTTCACATAATAAATCAGAAAACCTAACGATGGCTGCCAGTTCTATATTTTCTTTAAGTCGATTTAATTTTGAATGGTATCCAATTACATTCACAACAGGAATTGGTAATTTCCATTTTTCAGCAACAAATGACCCAACTTCAAGATGGTCGAAGCCGAAAATTTGTTTTTCGGCCTCGACGTCTAGAATCCTTTCATTTATTGTTAATTCAATGACTTTCAAATAATCAGACAATTGATATTGCATAAGAATTATCTTTCCAAAGTCGTGTAGTAGCCCACCAACAAATTCAAATTCTTTATAGTTCTTACCAATTTTTTTAGCCAAAGATTTTGAAACAACACTTACCGATGAAGAATGCCACCAATACTTTTCCATCAGTTGCTTCATCTGTTGCTTTCCGTGAACCATAAAACGCGAAAAAATTGAGATTCCGATAACAATATTGGTTAACCTATTTAATCCGATGGTAATTATTGCTTGTGGTATTGAAGCAACTGGTGTTCGCAAGCCGTAAATAGCAGAATTAGCAACTTTTAAGACTTTGGCTGTAAGTGAAGCATCTGTTTCAATTGTTTTGGCAACATTTCGAATATCTACATTGTTATCCTCAACTTGTTCCAAAATCTTTGTTGTAACTGTGGGTAAAGTTGCTAATTCCTGTATTTGTAAGATTGTATCCAGTGAATTCAACATTTTAAAATTATCTTAACAAAATAAAATTTCTAAACGTAAAGTTGTTATCAAATTCGAAAATAATAAAGAAAATACCTTTTTCCAAATTTGTTAGGTCTAATATAAGTGTTTCGGAATTGTAAGAAGGCAAATTGCACTTATACACTGTTTCTCCCAAAAGATTTGTTATTTTAATGGACTTTAAAAGTGCAGAATTTTTGACTAAAGAAATATTTAGCAGTCCGTTAGTCGGATTAGGATTGATTGATAATCCGTAGATTTCTTCTAATACTTGACTTTGTTGTTTTTCTAAGGTTGTGAACTTCCAAATTTCGGACCAATCGCCGATGCTTTCTTGCGATTTTCCTCGAACTTTCCAATAGTAAGTTGTATTATAATCAAGATTTTGTACAAGAAGTTGTGTGGATGTTATTTGGTCGCTAGACATAATGATGTCTTTGGTAAAATTACTATCCAATGAAAGTAAGAATTCATAATACTCCGCCCCGGGGACAGGTTTCCATTGGAAAATAAAGGAGAGAGGCATATTAATTGTATCTTTTGGAGGATAGAAAAGACTTGCACTACCTATATTTGTTGTAAATGAAAAAGTTTCGCTCCACAACCCTTTATAGCCATTTGCTTTGTAACATACTCTCCAAAAGTATTTTGAATACGAGTCCAATTTGTCAACTAAGTATGTATTTTCAGAGATGGTGGAGTCTTCTGCAACTATTTCAGTGAAGTTTATATCTTTGGCAATTTGTATGTGATGATTGGTTGCCTTATCGTAATTCGCCCATTCAAAATTTATAGGTAACCTTAAGTTTTTGCTGTTATTTTCTGGGGAGATTAGCGTTGGTGCTTGTATGATTGTAATGAACCACCAAGTCTCGGACCAATCGGAAGGTCCAAATTCATCTACGGGACGAACTCTCCAGTAATATTTCGTATGATAGTCAAGAACTTTTGGTTCGAAGTAGTTATTTGCTTGTGCAGTTCCATCAAAGAACATATTCTCGAAGTTCTCGTCAGATGCAATTTGCACTTCATATATCGCATCATTACTTGAAGGAATCCATTGGAGTGTTGTATTTATGGGTATTCCATACGTTGCATTTGGTGGATATCTCAATTTTACAATTGGCAACTTAGTTTTAAATTTCCAGGTTTCAGACCAAGCGGTGTAAGTTTTATCCAAATTTGCTTTTACTCTCCAGAAATAATTGGTAGAATACTCCAAATCGGCATTATGGGTATAAGTTGTATCAGTAATACTATTCAAGGTCTTTTCAAACAATATGTTGTCGAAGTTTGGGGATTTGGAAACTTGCAAGATATATGCCTTTGCGTCTGGTACTTTGTGCCATACGAAGGTTGGCCGGAGCTCGATTGCTCCAGTTTTGTTTGCTGGAGAGATTAGTATAGGCGGATGGGCAATTGTTGAAAAAGTGAAGGTTTCAGACCAATTCCCCAAAGCATTATTAAGTCTTGTTCTAACCCGCCAAAAATACATTTGATTATGATTAAACTGATAATAGTTCTGGCGAGAAGTGTCTCTAAGAATAATTCGTTCGTTTAATACTGAAAAGTCCATGTTATCGGAAATTTCCATTTCATAGAGATCGATATTGGATAAATCATTCCAAGTAAAGGTAGTCCGAAGGTCCAATGCTCTTGCATTGTTAGCTGGTTCTAAAAGAATTGGTCTTGAAAGTGCCTGTGGGTCGATGGCACGATAAACATTTGTACTTGTAGCAATCCACAAATATCCATTGTTGTCTGATTTGACAGAGAGAATGTTTTCTTTAAATAAACCTGGGTAAATTGAAGATGAATCCCAGGTGACACCGTTGTTTATAGAAGTTTGTAATTCTCCATAGAAAGTTGTAAAAATTATTTGGTCGTATTTTGTAACTGTTATTGAATTTATGAATTGAAATAAATTGCTTATACTTCTACTTGTCCATGAATTTCCGTCGTTTGTAGAGCGGTAAATTGCAAAATCACCAACGACATAAACTGTTCCATTGTTGGTGAAAGCAATGTCTCTGTAAGTATTGGCGGACTTGTTGAGGGCAATAGACCAAGAATTCCCATTGTTTGTTGATTTTATGACGCTGTCGGAAAGAGAGACAAAGATAGTGCCTGTGGTGTTAAATCCAATTGAGCTGATACCCTGTACAGCCAAGGAACGCACGCCTAGAGAGTTCCAAGTATTACCACCATCGGTCGACCGAAGTAAATCGTTTCTGGGTGAAGCAGGATCTCGTGGATTTGATGGTTGAAAATTTATTGCAACAAAGTAAAGGTTACCCTTATTTGCAAAAGTTCCGAATAAGGTATCGTTTTTTGCCAAAACTGTGTCCCAGCTGTTACCCATATCTGTTGAAATCAAAAGATAACCACGAGGAGAGGATAGGGACCTTGCTGTTGCGAATAATCTATTGCTGGAGTCATTGTAAAAGGCTGTTAACACAACATTGCCGGAGTTTAATTCTTCCCAATTCATGCCGTAGTTCGTGCTTCTAAAAGATTTGTTGTTGTTGAGAACTACAAAAAGTGTTTTGTTAAAAGAATGAAAATGACTAATGTAATTGTTGGAAGAACGGATGCCGACCCAGTTTGCTCCTCCATTTGTACTTTTGTACAAGGCACCATCAATTGTTCCAGCAAAAAGAATGCCCTGACGGCTTCTACCCAGAGCAGTTATGCCAATATCTCTTAAACTTGTTAATCTCCAGTCTTCGTATGCGCGGGAGTCGTATCGTAATATACCAATTCTATCGGTGCCAGCAATAGGTTCGGCAGAGTTAAAGTAAGTAACTGCAGTAACATTTTTCAAGGTATCATTTCTTTTGAATACTGTCCAAGTCAAGCCGTGGTCGGCAGAGGAAAAAACTCCTCCCTGGTAGGATCCGCAGAAGATTTCACCAATGGGACTTTTAGCAAAGGAGGTGATTACCCTGAAATTGTTTGCAT
>JBKBVP010000132.1:0-4987 GCA_046289495.1 Candidatus Kapaibacteriota bacterium
TTCATTAAAGCTTTCTTTAGGTGGAGTGCTGTAGAAGTATTTTTTTATTATAGAATCCAGAAACTTGTTTTGGAATTTGATTAATGAGTCATTAATATCAATATCGTAGAAGTGTTTTTTTAACACGGAATCCAGAAACTTGTCTTGGAATTTGATTAATGAATCATTAATATCAACATTAAGCTCCGCTAAAGTTGAATTTAAAATACTGTCGATTTTACTACTAAAGTTGAGAATTTTGTTTTGGTTTGGCAGCGGGGGAAATGAGGGTCTTTTCATAAGAGTGTCGAGTAATCCTTTAATCGAATCAATTTTAGATTGAAAACGTTCAAACGGTGGCATACTAGTATCAGAAGAGTCTTTCATTAGATTTTGAGCAAGAACGTAATAATCGCCGATTTGCTCCTCATCGAAGAAATCGAGAAAATTTTTTTCAATTATGCTGTAGATTGCGTTAGAATCATATTTTGATTCATACTCTCTCCAGATTGAATCAGGAATGGATTCGAGGAGAAACTTAAACTTTGGTATAATTTCGTAAGTAGCAATATTTGATAATTCATCTACACCTATAGTACGAAGAATTTTTGGAACGATATCAGAGCTTAAAATGGGAAAGTAGGCTTGTGCTGCAAAGCAGAACACAGTTATTAAGAATTTGATTTTGCATCCCATTTATAGCACTCCTGTATGATTAAGTAAAATTTGAAATCCAATTAAGATTAAAATTGTGCCAGCAAAGGTTGCTGCAAATCTTTCCAGGCGCAGCGAGAGTCTTTCGCCTAAATGTATTCCTAAGTAAGTCATAAAACTTGCCACAAGTCCAATGATTATAGAGGCAATTAAAATGTTACCATTTAAAAACGAAAGACTAAATCCGACTGCAAAAGCATCGAGGCTGGTAGCAATCGAAAGGCTAATTAGTTTCCATCCTCTGGTTATGTCTGTTTGTACCCTATTAGGGTTGGATTTCCTATGTTCGTAAAATATCTTGATACCAAGAGCAACAAGTACTGCAAAAGCAATCCAATGGTCGAAACTCTGAAATATATCTGCAGTTTTCTCGCCAATTAACCAGCCCACAATTGGCATGATAAACTGGAATAATCCAAAGTGAAACGAGAGGCGAAATTTCTGCCGCTTTGTTGCCCGCTTGAAGTATGCACCTGTACCGACGGCAACAGAAAAAGCATCGAGAGCCAGAGCAAAAGCAATTAATGAAATTGCAATTAAAAATGCTTCCTTCATCATACTCTTCAAAAATAACGAAATTACAACTTAAAATTGTTTATTTATTTTCCTTAAAATTTTATATTTTGGTAACATTTGATATCTTATTTTAAAATTTCAAAGGAAAATTATGATGCAATCGAAGGAACAAAAAAATGAAGCCCCGAAGGTGGCAGAAGAGAAACTAAAGGCTGTGAAACTTGCCATCGACCAAATTGAGAAGCAACATGGGAAAGGTTCGATTATGCGCTTGAGCGACACAAACGTCGTCCAGGTTGATGCAATATCGACTGGCTGCCTTTCTCTTGATGCTGCAATTGGTATTGGTGGCGTGCCTCGGGGTCGAATCACTGAAATTTTCGGTCCAGAGTCCTCTGGAAAGACCACAGTTTGCTTGCAAATAATAGCAGAAGCCCAAAAACAAGGCGGACTTGCAGCATTTATAGATACAGAGCATGCTCTGGATATCAATTATGCACAAAAGCTTGGCGTGGATTTAACCTCCTTGTTGCTTTCTCAGCCAGAGTTTGGAGAGCAAGCGCTCGATATATTTGAAACTCTTGCTCGTAGCAATGCTATCGATGTGATTGTAATCGACTCCGTTGCTGCTCTCACCCCGCGTGTTGAAATCGAGGGCGATATGGGCGACCCACAGATGGGCGTACAAGCAAGACTTATGTCCCAAGCAATGAGAAAGTTGAATGCCGTTATTGCAAAGTCGAACACTTGTGTGATTTTTACAAATCAATTGCGTAGCAGGCTCGGAGTTATGTTTGGCAATCCAGAAACCACTACAGGAGGCAATGCTTTGAAGTTTTATGCATCGGTTCGTATCGACATTCGTAGAAAAGATGTAATAAAGGATGGACAAGAAATTGTGGGCAATCGCGTTCGTGCAAAAATTGTTAAAAACAAAGTAGCTCCGCCTTTCAAAGAAGTTGAATTTGATATTTTCTACAATGAAGGAATTTCAAAAATAAACGACATCATTGAAGTCGCCTCGAACAACAATGTTATAGTTAAAACTGGTTCTTGGTTTACCCTCAATAACGAGAGAATTCAAGGAAGAGAAGGCTTGCGTAAATATTTACAAGAACATCCTGATGTTTATTTAGAACTCGAGAACAAGGTCCGTGAAATTTTAAACTTACCAATTTTGAAATGAACTATCTCAGAATAGATTCAATTTTTGCCTCGAATAGAAACGGTTATTGTGTTGTTGAATTCGACAACGGTGTCTCTCATCAATTTTCCTTAGACATTGTTGCGCGCTACAAATTTAGAAAAGGGCTCGAACTACCCCAAAATGTATTTGATGAAATATCAAAAGAGCAAAGGCTGATTGATGCAAAAAATTTCGCTTTGAATTACGTATCGTATAAAAGAAGAACAAAACAACAAGTCGTCTCACGAATGCGACAAAAGAAATTTACAGAAGAAGAAATTTCGCAGGCTATTAAATTTTTGGATGAATTTGGTTATTTAGACGACAAAAGTTTCATAGTTAGTTACTACAATTATGCTCTAAGTCAAAAGAAGCATAGCATCAAGAGAATACGACAAGATTTGCTTAGAAAAGGCGTTGATAAGGATTTGATAGAAGAGGTACAAAAGGAAATCAACATTGAGAACATAGAATATGAGAATGCACTAAAAATTGCGGAAAAAAAGATTGAACAATTAACAAAGCAAAATAAGTCGAAAATAATCGAGCGCTTAGCTCAGCATTTATTTGCCAAGGGTTTTAGTTGGGAGATTATAAATTCAGTTTGTGATTATTATAGAACTCGAGGTGATGGACATTGAGTGGAAGCAGATGGTTGAATCCGTACACCCGGCGGGATTCGAACCCACGACCCTCAGGTCCGGAGCCTGATGCTCTATCCAGCTGAGCTACGGGTGCAGCAGGATTGCACACCCGGAGGGACTCGAACCCCCAACCTTCTGATCCGTAGTCAGATGCTCTATCCAATTGAGCTACGGGTGCGTTGAATTACAAAATTAAGAAAAATTTTAGTATAAACTACACCTATCCAATTTCATTTCACATCGGTTGTAAAAAATGGGAATTTGCAAGGCTCGTGCAGCGATTTCCACTATGAATGTTTTTAACTGTGGACTATCCAGGGAAAAAATTGTTAAAGTTGGAATTTGTCCGCAAGAAAATTGACGAAAGTTTGTTAAAACAGGAAGTTGCATATAAATGGCAAGGCGCGAGAATCCAATATCAAGTGGTTGCAATAGCCATTTTGCAATCCAACCGTTAACGAGTGGAAAAGGGTCGCTTTTTAGCATATGAAACTTTTCGAAGCGGGTCTGGAATGCATTTATCAGCCCCTCTATTCTAATTCTGGGTTTGTTATCCAACCTTGTTCGAAGTCGACCACAAAAATAATCTGGCGAACTTTTCAATACTTCGTGGAAGAATCTATCGTTTGTGATTTTGAGGTATCTCGATAGATTATGGTTGTTGCAAACTTCGTATGCATAGATGGCATCGTTAATTAATTTAGCATTTATTGGTAAACGAGTAAGACAACAATTCACCTCTTTATCACGATAGAACCTGTGGTAAAAAAGTTTCACACTTGAATTAGGATACACTGCACTGACTGCTTCCTCTATGTGAATAGAGCCATTGGACATAAAATTGAGAATTTCGATCCCGCGTCTCTTTGCTCTACTAAGGAGTCTGAACCACGTATTGTAATCGTCCTTTTCAGAAAGCTCGAACCCTAAAATTACGTTTGAAAGAGCATCCACAATCATTGCTAAGTACATAGTATGCTTTGGGTTTGCGGAGCTTGCAGCAGAGAAAGTCTTGCCAATCAAATATGCAAGCTTTGCATTATGTTTTGGAACACACAAATCAAGGTAATCCTCCCAGTTGGGGCAACCTTCGAGAAATTCACGAACTTTTTTGTTGATTCTTAAAGGTGAGCTTCTATAAACATCTACTAAGTCCCGTATGGTCCGTCCATTAAGATAAGCCTCTGTTAAACTTATAATGTCTGGTCGGATTGTTCCTATCTTTTCCATTACCCAGGTTTTTCCGCAGTTACGGCATCGGTAACGTCTATTGCCAGTAGAAGTCCTGCCGTGCCGAATTACCTTACTGCTTTTACAATAGATGCAATGTAGATTTTCCCCGTTCTTCATAATTCACTTGATTTAAAAAGACTAAATTACCAAACAACATTTATTTTACAAAACTTAAATTGTTTATTGTTCGTACTTTAAATTTAATTATAATCCTTTTAGTTTTCAAATATTCATTAATCATAGCCGCTAAATCGCTTGATGAAAATCTTTGGGATTATTTTAAATGAACATCATTAAAAAATCATTGTGGTGAGTACAAGAGCTCTGGGAAGGAAATGTGTGTTTCGGAACAACTACCCAAAAAGAAGGTATGGTTTTGTGAGCATTTATGTGGATATAAGGGAAAGTCGATTTTTTTTAAAATCTATAAAATTGCTCTTTATCGAAAATTCACGATTATATGGGATTCTTTATGATGTTTTTATCTATTCTTCAAGGCAAATTTTCACTGTTGTTTGGTCGCAGCAATCTTCCAATAGTTCAGAAATTGTTTTAGATGTAGTGGGCACTTTCCAATTTCCAGCAATTTCATTTGCGGGTATCAATACGAACTTTCTTTTCGTCAATTCTGGGTGTGGAATTTGCAATTCTTCTGTGCGTATAATTTTGTTGCTGTATAGTATTATATCAATATCAATTTCGCGTTCGTGCCAAC
>JBKBVP010000133.1:0-4983 GCA_046289495.1 Candidatus Kapaibacteriota bacterium
TTGGATTGCTTGGACCTAAAAGAATGCACTATCCAAAGGTAATCAGACTTGTCAATGCAATCTCCAAGGTCATTTCTCAGAACCTTGCTGAATCCTCTTAGATAGAAAAAATGTAATAGAAAGTATACCAGCAGATAGCACAAACAACCAATTCATACTCATCAGCGGGGAGATTAACGCACTTCCAAGAAATGCAACCAAAGAACCAAACAATGTTGCCGATGAAGCAAAACCCATAATTACCCCGATTTTTTCTGTATCACCAATTTTACCCAGATGTGAGTAAAGAATAGGAACTAAACCTGCGATACTCAAACCTACTAATGCCCTTAAAGCCAAAATCAAAAAATAAGATATGGAGATACTATGAAGAAAGAATGTGATTGTCAAAATCAACGAAGAACTTTTTAAAAGTTTTACAACTGAATATTTATCGGACCAACGGCCCCAAATCGGAGCAAAGACAATATTAAATATGCTACTCAATCCAATTGCGAGTCCCGTGATTGAACTCAAAATTTTCGGTGGTGCTCCTAATTGCTCTAAAAAGTATGGCAAGATTGGAAAAGTTAGGAAAATACCTATCTGCCCTAAGGTAATCATAATCATTGGGTACCTGTATTTGGGGTCTCTAATAATCATTTTAAACACATGAAGCGTTCTTTCGCTATTTTCCACATTTGTTTTATTTATCTCTTTTACGAAAATTATAATTAAAAGAGCACTAATTAAACACAGTATGGCAACGGCAAAAAATACTTCGCGAAATCCAAGTAAATCTGAAACGAAGCCACCAAGAATCGGTCCAGCAATTGCACCAGCGGATTGAGAGCTCTGCAAAAATCCAACTGCATAACCTTTTCTATCGGCGGGAGTATTCGAGACAGTAAAACCAAGATTTGCGGCAATAAATCCACTTGAAGCACCTTGAAAAACTCTCAAGAGAAACAACTCAAACACATTTCTTGCGAATCCCATCAAAAACATAGCAATTGCCAAACCTAAAATTGCTCGAATAATCATTAGTTTCCTTCCATATCTATCTGCCAGACTTCCCCAAATCGGTACAAAAACAATAGAGAGAATATATGGACCAGAGAAGACTAAACCACTCCAAAACCTCTGAGAAGACACTCCTACTACTCCCAATTCTCGTATATAAAGAGGAAGAAACGGGACACAGGCATTCATTCCCATCATTGCAATGAATTGAGAGACGGCAAGAAAAATTAAATTACGTTGCCAAATATCATCAACATTTAGTTTTAGAGAATTTAGGTCAATCTTCACTTGAGTTGAAATTTGTATTTGAGTGTAAGTTTCTAATTTTCAAAAGCTCCAAAAACATATTAAATGAGTCTTTCAAAGGATTGACCTTTGTTCTACTATCATTATACCATTCAACTGGCACTTGCGCAATTTTAAGTCCAGCTTTTTGCGCAAGGAATAATATCTCTACGTCGAAGCTAAATCCATTGATTTTTGAATGAGTAAAGACAATCTCCGCAGCTTTATTTGTAAATCCCTTGAAGCCACATTGAGTGTCTTCTATGCCTTTCATAACCAACATCTGCACAAATTTATTGAATGTTTTTCCCATGAATTCTCTGTAAAATGGCTGATGTTTTTTGATTAAACTTGGGTCTATGGCTCTACTTCCGATGCAGATATCAGCACCTGCCAACAACCTTTCTAACAATTTTTCGATTTCGTAAATTGGGGTCGATAGGTCGGCATCTGAAAAAAATCTATACTTGCCTTTGGAGGACAACATTCCAGCTCTGACAGCTGCACCCTTGCCACGATTTGGTTTGTAACTGATGAGTTGAATTTGGTTGCTGAATATCTTTAATTTTTCAACTGTGTTGTCGGTCGAACCATCATCGACCACAAGTATTTCAAAAGAGTAGTTTTTCCGAGAAAAATAGTCCCACACTTTATCAAGCGTCGATGTTATTCTATCTTCTTCATTATAAACTGGAATCACCAAGGAAATTAAGTCTTTTGTCATTAAATAGTTTTAAAATGTTTAAATGCAAAATTAATCCATTTTTTTGTTTCCTTTTTCGTTTAAATATCTTATGAGTAGTCTCGAGTTTTTAAACAATTTCCAGCTCGCTGATTTCGATTATATGCTACCAAAAGAATTAATAGCAGTGTATCCTCTTTTAAAAAGAGATGAGAGCAATTTGCTCGTCTACGATAAAAGTAAAACCATAAGACACGCAAAATTCAAAGAGTTACCAACCTTAATACCAGAGGGAAGTCTTCTGTTGAGAAACGCTTCGAAAGTAATTTCGGCAAGATTGTTTCTTCAAAAGCAAAGCGGGGGGCGAGTCGAGGCTTTACTTCTTGAACCTATTTATCCAAGCAGCGACCCAGAAACAACACTTCGAGCAACACAAAAATGCATCTGGAAAGCGCTACTTCGAGGCAGAAACCTCAAAGAAGGAACCGTCCTACAGTTAATTCGTCCTCAAACAAAAGATGCTAACTTAACAGCCAGAGTCATTGAAAAAAATTCTCAAAGTTACACTGTTGAATTTATTTGGTTCTCTGATGATATTACTTTCTGCGACATACTAAATCAGGTAGGTCATATCCCCCTTCCACCATACATTTCCCGCAGCGATGAAAATATAGATAGAGAACGCTACCAAACAATTTATGGTAATAAATTAGGTTCTGTTGCATCACATACTGCTGGACTTCATTTCACCTCGGAGGTGCTAAACAAATTGAAAGAACAATCTATATCGTTTGCCGAAGTTACCTTGCACATTAGCCTCGGTACATTCAAACCTATTCAAGCAACAAATATTTACAATCACACAATGCACAAGGAAAATTTCTCTGTTACTTATTGTGATTTGACTAAAATCTACAATTTCTTGAAAAATCGTAGTACGGAGAATTTGCTCGTAGCTATTGGAACAACAAGTGTACGCACATTGGAATCTATTTTCTGGTATGCTCAATTTCTCTATCATCAAAAGCCCTCGACGAAGAGCGAGCCCATAGAAATTCCCCAGTACATCTGGAAACACCACCCCAAAAAACTATCCATTGTAGAAACCTTGGAATTTCTTCTTGACCGAATGGAACAATTAAATATAAATTCTCTTGCTGGAGGGACGAATCTATTCATAACTCCGGACTATAAAATCAACTTCTTCGATGCTTTAGTTACTAATTTCCACCAACCAAAAAGCACCTTGTTGCTGCTTGTTTATGCATTTGTCGGAGAGGATTGGAAAAAGATTTATCAATCTGCACTTGAGAACAGATATCGATTTCTTAGTTACGGTGATTCATCTTTGTTATTTAAAACAAATTTGTAACTTATGAATAGGCAAAAGACAAGAATTATACCACCGCAATTGTTAATTGATGCTTACAAAAATGGATTCTTCCCGATGGCAGACCCTGACACAAACGAAATTGAATGGTACTCGCCAAACCCGAGAGCAATATTTCCAATCGAAAAAATAAAACCATCACATTCGACAAAGAAAATTCTTAAAAAAGGTATCTTCGAAGTCCGATTCGATACTTGTTTTGAACGAGTTATCATTGAATGTTCCAATCGACCAGACTCTTGGATTAATGATGTAATAATTAATTCATACATAAACCTTCACAATCTGGGTTTTGCTCATTCTGTAGAATCTTTCCAAGATGGTAAATTAGTTGGAGGATTGTATGGAGTTGCCATTGGAGCTGCTTTTTTCGGAGAGTCCATGTTTTCATTAGTAAGCAACGCCTCCAAGGTAGCTTTTTATTATTTAATAGAACACCTAAAGAAAAAAGGCTTTGTATTATTGGACTCCCAATTTATTAACAAGCACACCAAGCTTTTGGGAGCTATCGAGATACCAAGAACTCAATACCTTAAAATACTCAAATATGCAGTTTCATTTTCTGAAATTAGGTTTTAATTAAACATAAGGTCCAAATTTTATCAATTTTGTCTCGTCTAATTTAATTCTTAAAAGGAGTAATTTATGGCTTCAATCATTTCAAATGAAGAATTAACTTCAAGACTTTTTCGAAATAATGTACTGGAATTCCTTTCAAGAGTGAGTTGGTACGTGCCTCTTTTATTGTATATTCCAGTCATCGCTACAAGTTTATTTTTCTCTATTGTGTATTACAATTTTAATGTTTTATACATAGCTACTCTTTTTGTTTGTGGGATATTTTCTTGGACATTAGTGGAATACATCTTGCATCGTTTTGTGTTTCACTACCAACCTAAAACCAATGTTGGGAAGAAAATACACTTCATATTTCACGGTGTGCATCATAGCTACCCCAAAGATCCGCTAAGATTGGTTATGCCACCGTCGGTGAGTATACCACTGGCATTTCTGTTCTATTTCTTGTTTAAATTGCTTATTCCAAACAATCAGCATCTACCATTTTTTTCGGGCTTTGTTTCTGGTTACTTAATCTACGACATCACGCATTACGCTGTTCACCACTTCCCAATAAGAAATAAGTTATTTCTTAAAATAAAATCGCACCATATGAAACACCATTACTCGGATGAAAACTCACGTTTTGGCGTTAGTTCACCCTTGTGGGATATTGTTTTCGGGACTTTACCAAAATCCAAAAATAATCAGATTAATCGGTAAGCGGAGAATATTTCCTTTAAAACGGAATCCTCTGGAGTGAGATTTCGTTGTATTCTATTTACTAAATCTTGATCTAAAGTATTGTTGCTTACTAATTCAAATCCCAACGTGTGAAAATCAAGTTCAAGACCAAAAGTTTTAAATATACTTTTCGGTATCAAATCCACTAGATGTGTCTGGCCACGCTGGATTTGCCCCAGGTATTCATAATTATACAAAGAAGTAAATTCCTCCAAGATATTGGAAACCTTTTGCGCTAAGGAATTCGAGGACTGGTAAAAAATTATTGATAAGACTTTTTTTCTATCAGAGAGAAGGTCGCCATTAAAATTCATCTGAAATA
>JBKBVP010000134.1:0-4911 GCA_046289495.1 Candidatus Kapaibacteriota bacterium
GTCTTGTTCAGCAATGTCATCCACCAAAAAGCATTCATCTAGTAAATAAAATTATTCAAGAAATGAAGGAAGGCAAAAGAGACGAAGCTACCTTTTGGATTCACTTCCAAAATATGTATCTGTTCATTGCATATTACGCTGTTCGAAACGAAAATGGTGAGTACCAGGGTGTTGTAGAGATGGTCTTGGATATGAAACCCTTGCGGGAGTTGGAAGGAGAAAAGAGGCTTCTGGACAACTAATGCATACAATCCCTACAACATTGTTACCGGCCTCGATTACTAAACAAAAAGAATATTCAGTACGTCGAATTCGGAATCAAAGCAAAAGCTGATATTAAAACAAAATACCCTCCTTTTAATTTTTGAGTAGACAAGGAGGGTATTGCAAAAAAGCTAAATTTAAAATTTTAATTATTAAATAATGGACTTTCTTTTACATTTCCATAGCCGGGGATGACTATTTCTTTTTGGTCTGAATTACTTGTCCTCATTTTAATTGAGCAGTTGAAGTACCCTTTTTTGTCGGGTATGAATTTTGCAATGATATCATAGCTTTCGTTTGCTTTCAAGACCAATTTCTTCGGCAGATTGACATTAAGATTTTCTGGAACAACCTCCACGTCTGTAATCGTAATGTCCTGGGTTGTATTATTCTTTAAAGTTACTTTAGCTGTAGCCTCCTGGCCGACTGTCATCTCATTAAATGCAAGGTAAGAAGTAGGAGTAATTGAAATTGGATGAAAGACGTTTGCTTTCAGATAAAGATACTTGTTAGGATTTGTTGGGTCGTTGGATGCAATTCTTATACTTTTGACAACATTTCCAGAGTAGCCTGCAATACGCAAGGTAACATCGAGCGAGGCTTCTTCGCCGGGCTTGAGTTCATTCTTGTCGAGAGGTGCCGTTGTACAACCGCATCCCGGCTTTACTTCCGTTATTTTAAGAAGCTCGGTCCCTGCGTTTTTTATCTTGATTTTTGCCTTCAGCGGGTCTTGTGTTGGTTTCACAGTACCCCAGTCGTAGCTATCGCCACCAACAATCTCAAGCTTGGGTTGGGCAGAGACGAATATTGGAAATAAAACTAATAAAGCCACTAAAAGATATCTTTTCATACTAACCTCAAATAATTAAAAGAAACAAACGAATAGAGAATTTGAAAATTTTAACTTACTAAAATTTTAATACCCTGAATTATTCTATTTTCGTCGTAGCTTTCAGCATCAAATCCATCAATACGGAGCAAGTCTGGTTTCTCTTTCAATAGTCCATTTCTTTCAATGTATTTCTCCACAACAGATTTAGAAGCACCGCCCCACGGATTTCGTGCTATTGTTATTCCAATACGATTTACAAAAGGGAACATTCTTCGCATAGCCTCGATTGTTTCCTTGCCATCCTCATCCCAATCATCACCATCACCACCATAGAACACATAAATGTTATTTTCGATGTAAAGTCTTTCTTCTTCGATTATTCTTGCCACTAATTGGAATGCGGGAGCAACGCGTGTGCCCCCAGCAACTTGCAATCGTATATAAGTCCAAAAATCTGGCACTTCGCGAGCAGTCGTATCGTGCAAGACAAAGCGAGTACTGACGTTGCTTTGGTATTGATACATCAACCAACTGTAAATGAAAATGTGCTGTCTTGTAATAACTTCTGTTGGTTTCCCTTGCATAGAGCCAGAGAAATCTCGAATAAAAAACACAACAGCCTGCGCCTCGTAATCCTTTTCTTTGGAAAGTATTCTGTAGATGTGGTCGCGAGGAGCGACAAGGAAATGCGAGGGGTCTGCTTGCAGAGAACTGTCTATTCGGCCAAGCAAAAGATTTGTTTTTAAAATAGATTTCAGAGTTTCCTTTTTATTTAAAATCTGCCCGAAGCCACGATGAATATCTGTCAAATCATATTGAAACTTTGTGAACGAAGGCTTTTTACCTTTTGGTTTGATATTGGGGAGTTCAAACTTCTCTGTCAAGATACGCCCAAGGTCGAAAGCTCCCTCGCTAATTTCGTGGCGGGAGTCGGCACCTTGCCCAGCACCGAAGCCCTCTCCTTCGCCCTCCTCTGGCTGGATTGGTGCTTCACCAATTATCTCCCCTTCTTCTTCTTTGCCAGTACCACCAGTTTGTGGTTCTTCTTCGGTAACACGGGTATCGTGGTAGAACTTCGATTCTACTGTGGTCGGCACGACAACGATTTTAGGTTTTCCGCTTTCATCCGGGCGCATTAACTTGCCAATGCGAATTCTTCGTGGAAAACCATCCTTTTCGCGCTGTTTGTCTCTTTCGAGCAATTCCTCGAGCGTTTTCAACTCCACTAGAAATTTCATTGAACTTTCGGGGAGCAAAAACAATCGAACATCATTATGAAAAAATATATCGTTTAACCTATTGCTCAATCCACGCAAGATTTCTTCTATACTTTCATTCGAAGTATACTCCGATTTACCAAAATTTAACCACTCCTTCTCTTCTTTACTCACAACTGTCCAAAAATTAAACGTAACTAAGGAATCAATTGCAAATTATAAAGAAAATATTATCTTAACAGCAGAAATGGAAAAACATAAATTTTTTCGTCCACTTCTATTTTCAAGAAATAAGTTCCAGTTGAAAATCGAGTGGTTAAATGCATTAGTGGCACAATAGTTTTTTCAGAGAAATCAACTCTCGGAGAATATAATTTATTTCCCACTAAATCAAAAATAGATAAATTTCCATTTAATCTTTGTACAGTTGAGATTATTAGAACATCATCGTCTTTTCCCGATACAAAACTTGGAACATTTATACTAATTGCCTTGAACTCATCTACAAGCGTTGCAGTTGTATCGACCTCACCTACGAAAATATTGTCGAACCAAACAGTACCACTGTGCTTACGAAAGAGACAATAAACATTCCCCTTTTCAATTGGTTTTTGAGGGAGATAAATGGTGCCGGAGTATTCCCAATCGTGAGTACCGGTATTAAATTTGGACGTTCGTGCGTACCATGGAGTACCATCATTGGCAAAAAAGTCGGCGTAGATTGAATAATCATTGTCTTTAGTGCCAGAGACATTTTCCGCCTTCGACCAGCCCGCAACCAAAATCGGCTTCGGCTCCAATTGGTTCAATTTAATAGTAGTATACACCCCACCAGCATCTTGCTCATTTGAATTGTGGACCTTAACGCTTCGTTTTAAATGCTGAGCATTCAAGCCAGAAGTGTCGTACTCAAAATTATTCTTATATGGTTTCCAAAAATCTGGGATACCATCGGAGTTTACATCAAACTCGAAACTGAAATTAGGAATTAAATTGGAAGTATCAACATTGCTAATTTCAATAGTTGCATAAGTCATTGCCATCAAGCCAGTTGTCGACATAGCAATAATCGGAATGCTAACATATTTCAAATTCGCACCCCCAGGAATACGAGCCTCTCCAGAATAAATCTTAAATTCCACACCTGCTGGTGTCCCATCATTGCTTAAAATCAACTCCTGATTCAATCCGAGAGAAATTAGGTCTGCGTAGACGTAAAGCGGCAAGTTCTCATTAGTTGTAAATTCTTTTGATGAGGAGTCTGCACACTCCACCGAAACTTCGACCCGAAGCTCTTCATCATTGTAACTGGAAATATTAATTTTAGGATTTCTCAAGCTTGGTGAGCACAATTTAGGTACATCCGAGGTGCCCTTTAAAATAATTTTTGAACTTAGTGGCTTCAAAACTGTATCGGAACGTATTGTAAACAGCCTTCCCCCAGCAATAGTAGGAAAAGAATCAACCATGAGCTGAAATTTTTCGGCTAATTCAGGGAGATACACCGTATCTCTTCTACTTGGATTAACAAAGACTAAAAAATTTTCAAATTCACGAGAGTAATATGCCTTGCCATATTTATCGATCTTTTTCAATTCAAGAATTGAATCTTGTGCGGTGACCAATGGTTTTCCGAGAGGGATATCAAATTCTGGGTAGTGGCCAATCACTTGATATGTTGTTGTGTTGCCAAAGAATGAATTTTCCCAGCTCACAAGGTAATACGAAGAAATTGTATACAGCCTTGGTTCTGGGGAATTATCAATGACACCCCCTAACGGGAGCCAATGTTTACCAAGCTTTCGAGTGTCGATACCAAATTGACATTCCCTGATCCATCTGATCTCCGTTGAAAATCCAGACCAGTGGTTGTGAACAAATCCCTCGGTCATACCGCCATCAGAAACTTCTAAAAATTTGTATGCTCGAACATCAAACAAACCATTGAAGTACACAGGCTTATCTTTAATTGTATCCTTCAATGCCAATAAACAATTATAAACCGCATCGAGCCACGTATCATGAGAATAGTTCCATATTGGATAAGAATCTACACCCCAGCTATAAACTCCGTGCCAAGTGTCATCTGCAAAGAGCCCATTGTAACCTTTTGTAAATGCGTTTAAAACTTGGCTGATGTAATTTTTACGCCATTTCTCACTTGTCACATTCATAACAAAAAAGTTGTAGTTCTCGTTTTTAACACGGTTGTTGGGGTTTGTGGTCCAATAACCAACTCTGGGATACCGGTACGATTTCCCACCTTTGAAACACACTGTGTAACACTCAACCCCTGCATTTATAAGTTGGTCCAACAACTTTTCATAAACAAAAATATCGACTTGAGAGGGCACAACCGTTAGTTCGTAGTTTTCGAAGTTATTGCTTTTATTTAAATCTGCATAAAAATAGATAGAGTCTGGAAAATACTTCGAAACAAATTTGATTTTGGCAATGAACTTGCTTTGCCCAGAAAGCTTTTCTAATTTTAATTCAGAAGGTAGGCAAATAGGTATTCCCTCCTCGTAGCGCAACTCAACTGGAAATCCATAAGGAATTTCCATAGTATCATTAACAACAGTAGCAATTTTTACCCAC
>JBKBVP010000135.1:0-4882 GCA_046289495.1 Candidatus Kapaibacteriota bacterium
AGTTAAAATGATAACTTCGGTTTCAGGGTGTTCACGTTTAACCCGGCGGAGTACCTCAATACCATCGATACCAGGCATCTTTAAGTCGAGAATAATAACATCGGGTAAATCTTTTGTTAAACTTTCAATTGCTTCCTCGCCACTATATGCCACAGCTGTTTTGAACTTGCGGTTCTCGAGGCGCTCCGAAAGTGTATCGACAAACTCTATCTCGTCGTCCACCAATAATACTTTCTGTGGCTTTTCGAGTTCGTCAGTCATCGAAGAAGGTATTTTTATCTCTTTACCTAAGATGACCTCGACCTCTTTAATTTCAGGGAAATCTGGTAAATTGTCTTTTATTTGCTAAATGTAATTTTCCATTCTAATTTTATATTTTTTTAAAAATATAGTCATTTTGCCATTTATAAAAGCAGTTTCTACATCTTCCCCCATTTGAAGATAATGTAACTAAATTCTACATGCAGTAATAAACTTTTGCATCTTCTTTTGTGCCTGTTCGAGTGTTTCTTTGGGTTTACTTTGCATTAATTCGTAGATTTTGGAGGTAATTTGCTCCACCTTGTATTTGCTTACATCAATGTTGGCATCGAAGTATTCGGGAGTAAAAGGAGGTCTGTTCAGATAATAATTTGAAAACCGCATTAAAGTTTTATCGAATTCCTTCACTATCTTTTCTGCTTGGTGCAAAGGTATTCTTTCGTTTTTTGCATAGGTGCCGATTCTAAACGATAAATCTGCTCCAAAACTAAGCTTTAAAAAATTTTTTATACTACCAGGTATGAAATATGTTCCAACACCGAGATATATTTTCCTAAATTCTATAAGAATTTCGGCAAGAACAATTTTAAAAATACACAGATGTTTTTTATGTCTTAATCTATCGAAAGTAGTATAACTCGAAACATTGAATATCGATGTTAGTAATTTTTTATCTTTAATTTCATACAATTCTGAACCCCATTTAATTACATCGTCGTCGGTAATTACCTTGAATGATGTGCGGTCAACAAGTTGCTGAATTATAAGTTGCTCATTACACCCTTTGGAACCAACAATAGCAATACTAAACATAATCACTTAATTAAATTCTAAAATTAATTAAAATTCTTGCTTGAAATATAAAAAAATAAATTTTACTATCATGGTGTTGAAATTTGACCTTTATTGTTTGATGAAAAATTAACTCCGAAATAAAAAAAACCTTTACTTTCAACATACATGTTTTTGTACCATAACACATTCAAATTTTTAATGAAAAACGCTATTAAAGTTTTGCTCCAATATGTTTTTACATGCAATTTAGGTTCTATTGACTTATTATTTTTGTTACTATCAATTTAATTTTAAATTTCCTAATCTTCTTCTTGTAACAAATTAGATTATGAATAGTTCAATATACTAAATCGTCACATCCAAAATGGTTTAAAAGACAAAATCAAAGTTCTTATTTGAATATACGTTTTAAAAATTTAAGAAATTTGCAAAAGATGTGGTGTAGTGATGATAGATTTTATGAAAATCGAAGCTATGACTTTCGATTGTTACGGAACACTGATCGATTGGGAAACTGGTATCATCAATGCCTTAAAACCATTGTTGGAAATGGAAAAAATTTCTCTCCATAACGAGACAATTTTAGAGCTTTATGCACTATTCGAATCAAAAATTGAGCAAGGCGAATACATCACATACAAAGAAGTCCTCCGAAATGTTGTCAAAATGTTTAATCAGCACTTCTCGACAAATATTGACTTAGACTCTCTCTTGAAGTCATTCCAAAGTTGGGAACCATTCGAAGATACATTGGAAACGTTGATGAAATTAAAATCGAGGTTTAAACTTGTAATTTTATCTAATGTAGACAAAGATCTATTTGAATTAACAAAAAAGAAACTTGTCGTTCAATTCGACAGAGTATTTACAGCCGAGGAGATAAAAGTCTATAAACCATCGAAAAAGTTTTTCGAATATGCGATAACTAATTTAAAAATTGACGTAAAAAATATAGTCCACATTGCACAAAGTTTATATCATGACGTAAAACCAGCAAAAGAGTTAGGCATAAGCACAGTGTGGGTGAATCGAAGAAAAGGTAAAGGAGGGGGAGGCGCAACTCCACATATCGAAGTAACGCCGGACTTGGAGGTGCCAGATTTAAAAAGTCTAACAGAATTAATTTTCGTATGATAAATCCAAAGGTCAACTAATTCAATGGTAGGAGAACAAAAACCATAAAATCCCAAAGTGAGTGGGAAATAATGCCCGGAACAAGGGTCTTAAATTTTAAAAAAATATAACCCCAAAACAAACCACAAACAAAAGCTGCAAGGAGCAAAATCGGATTCATAGCCCAAATGTGAACAAAAGTGTAGAAAATAGTGGAAAGCAATAAGTTCAAATAGGGTTTATTACGAATCTCATTCAACTTAGAGAAAACAAAACCACGCCAAAAAACTTCCTCTGCAGGGCCAATAATAAACAGCAAAACAATTGAAATCACCCACAGCGGTGTTTGGCTTTTTGTCGAGTAAACAGCGGAGATTTGACTTTGTGCTGAGCCTAGTATCAGAATCAACAAGTACTTTCCAATATAAAATATTAGATAAAGCAAAATAGCAGAGAGAATACCCAAGAAAATTAATTTAAAACTCGATTTAAACAGTTTGTTAAACTGGTTTTTTAAAGATAAGTAAGAATAAGAAGTCAGCACAACAGCTGCGATAGACATTACAGCCCAGAAATTGACTTTCTGGGCTGTAAAAGGTGAGAACATTATGAACCAAAAGATAGTAGCAATGGCAATTCCAATTATAACCTGTCTCATAAAACTTTGCTCATTAGAGTTGAAATAGCAAAAAGTAAACCGAACTGCAAGTGAAGTTGAGCAGTTTTTACATCCAGCATAACAATTGGTTGAAAATTATCAATTCTAAACTGAGAAAATTCTATGGCATTTCTAATTGCAACAGGTAATGAAAGATAAACCAGAAGTGTTAATGGATGCGTCAACTTAAGTAGAACCAAGACAAGGGTTAGAGCGTAAGCACCGAAAATAAGGAAGTAGTAAGCGATTTTGGAGCCGTTAATTCCAAGATACATCGGAAGGGTTTTAATTTTAACTCTAGAGTCATTTACGGTATCGCGTGTATTGTTGGCGTGCAAAATTGCAACTACTAAAAATCCAATTGGAAGAGAGACAAGTATAATGTCCGAATTGTACGTGCCAGTTAAGGAGTAAAAACTTCCTACAAAAAGCAAAGGGCCAAAAGCAATAAAAACGGCAAGGTCTCCCAGGGCTATGTATTTCCATCCTTTACGAGTCAAGGTGTAGAATAGTCCACAGATTAGCCCACCGAGTCCCATCAGGAGTACCTGGTATCCTCTAACATAAACGAGAATTAACCCAATTAAGAACCCAAGAGCAAAAGCAAGTAGGCCACCAGCAAGGACTTGTTTAGGTTGCATCAATTTCTCAACCAAGACACCGCTGCCGCCGTAGGTGTCCTCCGCATCAACGCCAAACTTATAATCATAATAATCGGATACCATATTTGCACCAATATGGAACAACACCGCACCAAGCAAGACGACGGGGAAAAGTGCCCAGTTAATTGCTAGATTATTAGCAAGAGCAAAAGTGGTTGCTATTAAAACAGGAATAATTGAAGCAGTGAAGGAAAAAGGTCTTGTTGCTCTAATCCAAATTTTGAATATATTTTGCATGATATAACCTCCAATTGTTAATCAAACTTACGAGTTCCATTGGGTTGATAAACATATTTAAAAGTGTAATATCTTTCTTTGTGAGTAAATGGGTCAATTGGTTGTGGATTGCCTTTCCAATAACTAATGATTTGCATTTTTGCATATTTCCCGTCGGCAGTTCTAATAATTATAACTCTGCCGGGTATTGGAGAGACAATATGTGTTTGCGGGTCGTAAGAATACCAACCATTGCCGGAACCAGTTAGTATTGCAGGGTCATTTAAAGCATTTTCGATACGGTAACCAGTTTCTGGTGCCTCTTTTACAGAGTTGAAGTCTATATCCTTTAACACAATTGCTCCACCTTGCCCCGGACCGCGAACACCGCTATTTGTGATGATTGTGGTGCCAGCAAATCCTATATCCCATTTTGTTGTGTTTGAATCAGAGTTGCTTAGAATTGTACTGTCGCTGAAACGGAAGAAGGTAAAGATACCCTTTTTGCCGGTATCAGCTGGTAGGTCGCGAATTGTTATTACTTGTGGTGTAGTCGGTGGTGTTGGTGTGGATGTTTCTTCTTTCGAACAAGCAATGAGAATTAAAACAACTAAAGAATAAAAAAGCATTCGCAAAGACATATTTCCTCCCATTTATTGTTTTACATAATTTAAGTTTATTGAAATAAAAAATGTTCTTCCAGGATATACTGCAAGCAGTCTTGTATCTTTTTTATCAAAAATGTTATTGATACCAACACTGAGGGTTAAAATTTTAAACAATTCTTTGGAGATGTTCCAATTAAAAATTGCATAGCCGGGAGCATATTCACTGGCGTCATCAAGAATAAGGTTCGAATTTATATCTTTGAACCCATATTTACTTTTTAGATTCACTCTAATGGTTGAGAATAGACCTAATTGATTATTTTGATATGTTAATCTTATATTTGCAGAATGAGTTGGCCGATGGAAAAGCCCACCATATTCTTCAAGCGAAACACGAACATCATTGCCGAGAGCATCGCGCCGAAACAATTTTCCTTCTTTAATCTTATTTATAACATCCAAATCTCCTGTCTGTAGATATTGATACGCAATGTTAGCCTTCAAATGGTCTGATAATTGATACTCAAGAGAAAGTTCCACTCCTTGAGTGAAAATTTTCTTCAAATTTT
>JBKBVP010000136.1:0-4880 GCA_046289495.1 Candidatus Kapaibacteriota bacterium
ACTATTGGTGGGATGGTGTCTTTTTTATCTGGGAGAATTCCCCAAAAAGGAGAAAGATTTTACTTCGACAAATACTATATTGAGGTGGTTTCTGCAAATAAAAGAATAGTCGAAAAATTAAAAATAGTACTTACTGCGAATTAATTTCTTATTTGATATCTTTCGAGTGTAAATGATTCGCCGAGGTACAATTTTCTAACCTCGGGATTATCTGCAATCTCCATAGCAGTACCCGAGCAAAATATACTTCCATCGATTAGAATATAAGAACGGTCGGTAATTGTTAATGTTTCGTGAACGTTGTGGTCGGTGATTAAAACACCAATTCCTTTATGTTTAAGACTTATTATCATTTTCATGATGTCTTCTACAGCCAGAGGGTCGATACCAGCAAATGGTTCATCTAATAAGATAAACTTAGGATTTACAGCCAAACATCGCGCAATTTCACACCGGCGGCGCTCTCCACCCGAGAGCATGTATCCTTTTTGTTTTCTGATACTTTGCAAACCAAAAGTATCCAAAAGTTCTTCGAGTCTTTCTTTCCTTTGGTTGTCCGACATTTTCTGCAATTGCAAAATAGCCATAACATTGTTTTCAACAGATAATTTGCGAAATATAGAGGTTTCCTGGGGAAGATATGCTATACCCATTCTTGCCCTTTTATACATTGGATACGTGGTGATGTCCATACCATCAAGGACCACACGCCCGAAATTGGGCCTTATCATTCCTACAATCATGTAGAAAGTTGTAGTTTTCCCTGCACCATTTGGACCCAACAGCCCAACAACTTCACCTTGCTTAATGTTTAATGAAACACCACGGACAACAGCGCGCTTTTTAAATATTTTGACAAGTTCGTAAACTTCAAGGTACGATTTATTCATCTTCTTTTAAAGTAGCTAACCTTTAATTTTAGGTTAATAATAGAATCGGCACGTTTTATATTGAAAGTTAATTCATCATCAACGAATGCATCAAAAACGACATATTTATACTCTTCAAGTGTATTAACCTTTTTGCCATCAATTTCGAGAATGATATCACCAGGCTCTATTCCAGCTTTGGCAGCAGGGGAGTTTCTGTAAACTTCTGCTACAAAAAGACCTTCGTCGAATTCAATCATAAATCTTCTTGAACGAACGGAATTTGGTTCAATCAGAGTCATCCCAAGGTCGTAACTCCTATCAACTTTACCAACTTCTGTGAATTTATTTAAGACTTTTTTAACACGGTTTATTGGTATAGCCCATCCAATTCCTATACTGCCAGCACCACGACTGCTGGTTGCTGTTGAATAAATCATTGTATTTATTCCGATGACTTCCCCAAGTGAATTTAAAAGCGGTCCGCCAGAGTTACCAGAGCTAATAGCTGCATCGGTTTGAATCATTTTTTTGTAAAGTTTGTTATCTTGGGCTATATCAACCCCAATATTAGATACAACACCAACAGTAACTGTGGGTTTTGCATTTAAGTCGAACAAGCCGAATGGATTGCCCATAGCAATAACCCACTCCCCAACAATTACATCGTCGGAATTACCAAGTTTGAGGTAAGGAAAGTTTTCGCCTTCTATCTTTAAAAGAGCAACATCAGTTACTTCGTCGGCGGCGACCAACTTGGCATCATATTTTTTGCCCTCTGTTGTTGTTACAATGATTTTGGATGCTTTCCCTGCTACGTGATGATTAGTTAGAATATATCCATCGGAAGAAATTAAAAAACCAGAACCTAATCCTTGTACTTTATAGCGTTCTGTGAAGTATTCTCTCGGTCTTCCACCAAAGAAAAATTCAAAAAAGGGGTCGATAAAAGGGTCGTAATACGTGTAGGGGACTTCAATATACTGAATTACATTAATACCAACTATAGCTGGAGTCGCAGAGGCAACTGCTTTTGTTATTGCATTATGCCGCAGATTGTATAATTCCTTCGAGATGGAATCGGTCGAGGATGGGAAGCTCTCCTCATAAATTTTGGACTTTCTCTGTCTGGACTCATTTGTTTCTTCAGCTGTACAGGAAGTATTGATGGACAGATTTAAAATAATTATTATCAGTATGGTTAATTTAGTATTCATAAAAATATTTTTTAAAATGCAATATACGAATGAACAGCAAAAACATTACAAGTTTAAAAGATAATAATTTTTTAGTAGATGTAATACCTTTAACATCCGTCGATAATCTCTACACATACGTTTTGGAAACATCTGAATTTGCAGAATCTGCTATTGAAGACATTGTCGGATATAGAGTATTAATTCCATTAGGGAAAAGACAAGTAGTCGGTATTATTGCAGGAGAGCACAAGAAAGAACTGAATTTCGACCAAAACAAGCTAAAGAGGATTACAAAAGTATTAGATGATAGACCTATCATTTCACCTAAAATGTTAACCCTTTGCAAATGGATTTCTGAATATTATGTTGCAAACTTAGGAGATGTGCTAAAATCTCTCCTACCAATTGGTTTCAAAAAAATAGAAAACACTTTTGTCGAACTTATTGGTGTTCAGAAAGTTGAAAAAGAATTACTCTCGAATCCTGAGAAAAAAATTATTGAATTTTTATCGAATAGAAAAGGTTCGACAAGTTTAAATAATTTGAAAAGAGGACTACGGATAAAAAATATCTCGGAAGTACTTAGTGATTTACAACGAAAAGGAATCATTAGAGTAATAAATAGAAGTGTCGGCAGAATTCCCAAAAAGACAGTAATTACTTTTGATAAACAGATTTTACTGGATGCAGAAAAATTTGTAGATTTAATCGAAGCAGTAAGTAAGAAAAAAAACCTTGTTGAAATTTTAAATTTCCTTTGTGAACAAATTAAAAAAAATATTGAATTAATCGACTTGGATGTGATAAAGAAAGAATTTCCAAGACTAAACGTAAGAAAATACCTTAGAGAATTAGAGGAGACAAATTTTATTGAAATAAAGCAAATAGAAGACACAGATATAAGTTTCGAGTATCGAAAACATTACAATTTTCCAAATGAATTACTTTTACCATTAAATGAACAACAGGAGAAAGCATTCGAAGCAATATCGGAAGCAATTGATCGCTCGGAATTCAAATCCTTTTTACTTCAAGGAGTAACGGGAAGTGGCAAGACTTTGATATATTTACAGAGTATAAAAAAATGCCTTGAACAAAACAAAACCGCCATCATTTTAGTTCCAGAAATCTCTTTGACGCCCCAGCTAATTGAGCGATTTGACAATGCATTTCCAAATCAAATTGCCGTTTTACATTCAAGACTCTCAAATGCCGAACGCCTACGCCAATGGCTTTCCATTTTAAATAAAGAGAAAAAGATAATCATTGGTGCACGCTCTGCAATATTTGCGCCAGCAAGCAATCTTGGCTTGATTGTTGTTGATGAGGAACACGAACCATCATACAAACAAGAGGACCAGACCCCAAGGTACAATGCAAGAGACTTAGCCTTGGTTAGAGGAAAAATAGAAAACTGTGTGGTTATACTGGGAACAGCAACTCCATCTGTAAATTCTTTTTATGCTGCAATTCAAGGGAAACATACTCTTTTACGAATCGACGAGAGAGCAGACAGAGCAAAATTACCAGATATTATTTTAATTGATATGCTTGAAAAGAGAGCCAAGAAAAAAACTTTTGGACAATTCTCGGATACATTGATTCACAAAATAATTGAACGCATAAATAAAAGTGAAGGGGTTATTCTTTTCCAGAATAGAAGGGGTTTTGGTTTACTTTTGGAATGTAGATACTGCGGTTACATTCCAAAATGTCCTGAATGCGATGTGTCTTTGACTTTCCACAAAAGCGAACAAAAATTAAAATGCCATTACTGTGGTTATGAAAAGAAATACGAAACTGCCTGTCCAAAATGTGGTAAAACCCCAATGCTAATACTTGGTTACGGTACACAACGAGTAGAAGAGGAACTCAAAAAGATACTCGAAGAATTTAATTACCATCCAAAAGTGGAAAGATTTGATGCAGACGTGGTAGTGAAAAATCCTGAAAAAAATCAAATCTTAGAAAAATTTTACAATGGCGAAATAGACATTTTAGTTGGCACACAGCTCATTGCCAAAGGAATTGATTTCGAAAGAGTAACCCTTGTGGGAATTATCAATGCAGACCTTCAACTCGGCATTCCAGATTTTTGTGCAAATGAACGTGCATTTCAGCTTTTCACCCAGGTTGCTGGACGTGCCGGTCGCCGCTCGCGATTCCCTGGCGAAGTTATCATTCAAACAACAAATACTAAAAATTACGCAATTGAATCCTTTGTTAAAAACAACTTTCTATCATTTTTCAATCACGAAATACACAACCGAAGGACTCTACATTATCCTCCGTTTTACCGTTTGATATCAATTGAATTACAATACCAAAGCGAGGAAACAATCGACGAGATGATATTTTTCGTAAAAGATAATATTCAAGGAATGAAAAATGCTACAGTTTTGGGACCAGTTACTCCTATAATACCTAAAATAAGAGGTTGGAAAAGAAAAGTCATTCTATTGAAAATTAATCGACTGAAAGACCCAAATTCTAAGTACACTAGTAAGATGCTCAAATCATTATACAATAATTTTACTAAGAAATTTTCATTAAAAAAAGTGAAATTAATTATTGATGTTGATACCCAGTTCTCATTATTTTAATTTTTATTAACTTTGAAGTTATGAAGGACTATTTTTTAATATTTGTTGCTTTCCTAATCATTTCGTTACAAAGTTGTATAACAAATGTGCAAACTCGTTATAATCTAAAAATACTTAAATTAAATCTTACGTTAACAAACAACTATGAAAATACTACGCAACCAGAAATTGTTGTCGATCAAACACCACCAGAAATTACTCCCCCTCCC
>JBKBVP010000137.1:0-4846 GCA_046289495.1 Candidatus Kapaibacteriota bacterium
TTGGGCAGTACCAGTTTTACCGCAGACATCGAGGTTTGGTATTTTAATTCCATATGCTGTACCACCGGGGGTATTAACAACATCGTACATTGCTTTTTTTATGATATCTATAGTCTTGGGGTTAAGGCTCAAATTCTTTGTTTCAACTTTTAATAGTGTTGTTTGATTTAGTAAGCTATTCTTAATACCTTTGACAACATGTGGAATGTAGACTGTTCCACCATTACCAATCGTAGCAACATATACAGCCATTTGTATTGGAGTAACAGCAATTTCACCTTGGCCAATGCCATAATTCAGTAATAAACCTTTAGGAGCTTTTTCCAAAGTACCGAATTTCTTTTTTAAATAGTTTAAAGTTGGAAATACACCAGCATTCTCAAAAGGCAAATCAATGCCTGTCTTTTGCCCAAATCCAAATTCCAATCCCCATCTAGATATACGCTCTAAATTCAACTTTAAGGCAAGATGATAGAAAAAGACATTGCACGATGCTTGTATAGCTCTTGTTACATTTACGCTTCCGTGGGCACCGTGACATCCGAAAGGTCTATCGCCAAAGACAAGCTGACCACCACAGAAAAAGGTTGTGTTCTCATTTATGATTCCTTCTTCCAGTCCAGCAATTGCTATAAGTGGCTTCCAAGTAGAACCAGGTGGATAACGGGACTGAATAACTCTATTCAATAATGGTTTGTCTTTGTCCATTAGCAACAAAGAGTAGTTTTTCGCAAAATTTTTCCCACTCAAAGCAGATAAATCGTAATCCGGTTTGCTAACTAATGCAAGAACCTCACCATTGCTCGGGTCGATTGCAACAATGGCTCCGCGCTTGCCTTCGAGCAGTTTTTCAGCTTTGGACTGCAGTCTTAAGTCGATAGAAAGAATTAAGTCATCTCCATTTTTAACAGGTACATCCGACCGACCTTCGTTGAACTTCTCCGTTCTGTCACCTCTACCAAAAATTCCCAGAAATCTTTTCCCTTTCTGTCCACGAAGCTCCATCTCGTAATACTTTTCCACTCCTGATTTACCAATATAATCTCCAAGATTATAGTAGGATTCGTTCTTAATTTCCTCCGGGGAGATTTCTTGAATATAACCAATTACGTGCGACATTTTCAAGTTCAAATTATACATCCGTTTAGATTCTACAACAACCTCTAAACCAGGTAGCAAATGGGAATGCTCATAAATTTTTTGTACCGTTTCAATATCCAAATCCCGTAGGATTTTGACTTCTCCGTAATGATAATTTAAAATGTTCTGGAGGATTAAATTGTAAACACCAAGGCTATCGGTATTCAAAATTTTACCCAACAACCAAGCTCTATCCATTCGGAAACTTTCCAAGGATATTTGTAACGAGTATGAAGGAACATTATAAACCAGTAGATTGCCATCCCTATCATAAATATTACCGCGAAAGGGGTAAACAATTTGAGCTTTTATTGCTTGGGTCTCGGATTTGATTTTGTAAACACTACCTTTAAGAATTTGTAAGTATGCTAGCCTTAGAACAAATACTATGGAAAATATAGAAACAATAAATATGAAAAGTCCACTTTTAAGTTTATTTTTGTCCATATTTTAGTTGAAGTAGAAGAACAAAAATAAAAAATAAGCATTAAATTATTTCGTTTACTTTTATGCGTTCTTTGAGGGGATGAAATGGCTTCGACGGGGTGAAGGAGGCTGGCAGTGGCATACCGTGCTTTGCCGTGGCAGCACGTAAATCCAAACGGCAAACAAAAAATGCCGAAAGCAATTACGCTTTGGCTGCCTAATTAACGGTAGCCCATCCTTCTGGTAATTTGCCTATCGGTTTCCAGATGGGTGTCGCAATTAGATAGGCTGGCAAATGGATTTTTCGGTTAGTCCATTTGCGACAAACTTAACCGATAGTCCTTACGAAACCTGTCGTTCGGTTCGCGTAAGGACAAAAAAATAAAGAACGACTAAGTATGTAGGCACTGCGGTCGAAACACTTCGGACGCGGGTTCGACTCCCGCCATCTCCACAAAGTTGTACATTTCTTACTTCCTCGATTAAAACAATTGAATAATAATTTCCTGCACCTCTTATTCTTTTTTCAAGAGCCACTGCAAACAACTTCAAGGCAGTTAAACTTCTTGACGGAAGAACTTGTGAGTTTTGGATTGAGTATAATTACTCTTGGCGAGTTATATCGCGGTTCATTCGAAAATAAGCAATCGTTAAAATTGGCAATTCACACGGCATCGCGGCAAACAAAAGTAACATAGACTTTTGTCCTCTCCAATATGGAATCGTAACGAACAACGAGCGATGGATACCTACAATCGGCATTCGTTATGATTCGTTCAGGCTCCCTCTAGCAACGGATGCCCTCCGAAATGCAAATTTCAGGCGACCAGATGACCTTTGGAACAACCGTAGAATCCGGATAAAGCAGTAAACTCCGCCGACAATAAACTTTGGAACGACCTGTTATTGTGTCTTTTCGATGATAAACAAGATGATGATAAATGCTGTCCCTTCGCCACTGCCGAGCAATTCCAATGGGATGAGTGATGATTTTAGTTTGACTTGTTGGTTGCATTAATCCAGCCATAATAGGCGGACATTCATAAGTTATTTCGACTTTTAATATCTCTCCTTCACCTGGAAGTAGTCGAACTTTTAAGGTGTAATCACAAAAATGCCAGGTAAGAGAATAATTCTCTCCACCGATGAAGCCATACATTGTTGTGTCGACACGATGATAATAGCGTGGGTCTCGCCAGAATTCCTTGTTTAAATTTGTAACGTTTGCTCCCAATTCCGTTACCTTAACGGTATAGTGTGTGGGGTAACCACAATAGCAAAGTAACTCTTCCCAAGGCACATTAATTGGTATGTGGATTTCTCTTGCTCCCTGTCTTTTCCACCACAACGATTGCCAATACGAAGTATCACGCCATTAGTAAGAAACGGATGAAATGATGCTTGTGAAAATCACGGTCGTATATGACTGTATCGTAAAATAAAGAACCGGGCAATGGTCGAGGGTCGACCTTGTCCTGACATAAAATCGGTTGAACAAAAGCAAGGAACAACAAGATGAAAACCACCTTTATCCTTTCCCCTCTCATAGAAGGTTTAGGGGTGTTCCACAACATCCTTCTTACCCTTTCCACCATTCCCACTCCTTTCAATGAGTTACAACTATCTTCTCGTTGAACAACCGGTCCCCTGCCTTGATTTGCAAAAAGTATTCTCCGGCGGATACATCTGTTAAATCAATTGTGTAGATGTGTTCACCCGGTGTGAGTAGTTTGTCTTCTATGGTTCTTACGGTATTGCAGAAAAGGTCGAGAACTTTTATCGTTGCTTGCGAAGGAGAGTCGAGTGTGAACCGCACTTGTACAACGTCGTGCGTCGGATTTGGATATACAATTGTTGCATTCAAAGGTTGTGGCTTCTCTTCAACTCCAACTGTTTCTATTTTTCGCTTTACCTTTTCAAAGTCGAAAAGATAAATAGAATAACCTATTGCAAAGTACTTCCCGTTAGGAGAAAAGGCAGATGAATATGCCCTCATTTCTTGATTAGGGAATATATATACGAGTTTATTCATCTCAATGTCCCAGATGCCAAAATAATATGGGATATACCTTCCGGACCACTCGCGAATTGTGTAAAGCACATATCTGCCGTCGGGAGAAATAGATAAATCATTTAATCGATCCGCATTTATAAGCGTGTCAAGTGGGTATGGAGGAGCAAGAACGTATCCTACTTCTTCATTCGTTCTTAAATCTACTACAGTTGCAAGTCTACCGGGACCACCACCACGATAAGCCATCCTTGTGCCATCGGGTGTAATAGATACCGGAAACAACCAGCCAGATGGTATGAGTGAATCAGTCTCTAAATCCAAGATGAAGTGCTTTGCTTTGGTCCTCATTTCAGCCCTAGGACCAAAAAAAGTACCTACAATACTGAAGAATATTCGTTTTCCGTCAGGCAGAAAAACCATAGGAAAGATATCGACTAAGCTTGCTCCAGGAAATATTTTCTGTCCAATATTGTTGTAACCTCGCAGAAGTTCACCTGTCTTCATACCATACAAATGGACACCTTTTGTGCTCCCCACAGCTATTACTTCATCTTCGGGTGATATAGCAAATGAGACCTCCAGGTACCCTTCAAACAACTTAGAAAATATAATGCTGTCCGTTTCGAAGTCTTGAACTATTACATTATAATTACCCGACATTCCTCTTTGATAAGCAAGTTGCTTCCCATTTTTCAGAAAATAGTGGTCGTACCCACTATAAGTTTTAACTCTTTTTCCATCTTCTACCGTGAGAATTTCAATTACCCCTCGGGCAGGTCCTGCAACGTATTGCGAATTTGAATGAAACGTTATGCGACGGTGATAATCAAATATACCTCCTTTCCATAGAATATCGCTTCGGTCCCCAATGACTGGATACTGCGCCTGCACAAAAAGTGCAGAAAAGAAGAATACGAAAAGAACAAAGAAGCGTTTCATAACAACACCTTTTTTATGATTGAACATAATATATTCATATACATGCAAATTAATTGAATGAAATAATTTGTAAGAAATATGTTCGAGCGACATTTTAAGTTAAGATTACGCAAAACCGAGACCTCATCCATAATCAGCTGTACGATGCCTGTAGGGCTCGGTTTTTTCGAAACATCAATCAAATAACTAATCATAGATTTAAGTATAAGCAAATGCAAGTTATCCAGTCATTTAAAATAGTCCAGATGTATTTCTATTATGCCCAGAGCGTTACGTTTGTTTTTAAAACATACATAAGCTCCCAACAAGCCAAAGGTACTATTTTGC
>JBKBVP010000138.1:0-246 GCA_046289495.1 Candidatus Kapaibacteriota bacterium
GGCAACATCTACCGGCTTAACATAGAAAATAACCAAATTCAACCAATTACCAATTCCTTATCCAACATTACGCATCTGTCACACTCCGTTATTACAGAAGATTTGGTATTTGCTGCTCTAACCGAAGGTGGTTTCGATTTGTTTTTGATTAAAAATCCTTCCTCTATTGATTTAAAAGTAGAGAAATTACCATTAACTAAATTCAGAGCAAATCAACTCGATACCGCCAGAACTGACGTAAAATTC
>JBKBVP010000138.1:256-4812 GCA_046289495.1 Candidatus Kapaibacteriota bacterium
TCCAAGATACCTTGACAACCTTTACAAACGATAAACCAGATACAGTAAAGGTAAGTTATGGTAAATTTCGAGTTGATTTTTCTCGACAAAATATGATATCTCCAAACAGGGATGTAAACTTGTATTCTCAAGATTATGGTCAAAGAAAAAATTCCGACGACACGGATTTTGTGGATTATGAGTACAAATTAAAGTTCACGCCAGATTTAATTCTTGGCAATCCATATTACGATTCTTTTTGGGGTTTCCAAGGACTTGCTCAAATGTTGTTTAGTGATATTCTTGGCGATCATCAAATATATTTAGCTGCTAATTTGTGGCTCGATTTAAAAAATAGTAACATTTTCTTGCAATACTCATACCTTCCAAACACGATAGATTATCACTTTTCTGCATTTCAAAGTTCAATTATTTTCTTGATGAGGAATTTATACAACAATAATTACGATAACTACCGATTGAGAAATTACGGGGTTAGTTTTACATCTTCATATCCAATGAGCATTTTTAATCGTTTTGATTTGAATTTGACTTTGTTTAATGCATCCAAAGAAAACATAACGAATTATAACGAAGAAAGTATTTCAAAAACTATTGTTTACCCCTCGGTGAAATACGTCTACGATGATGTTTTGTATGGCTCTTTCGCTCCGACAAAAGGTAGTAGGTACTATGTAGAATTTCGCTCAGTACCCAGAATCTTTAAAAATTCAATAAACTTCTTTACTTTAAAGTTTGATTACAGAAAATATTGGGACTTTGGATATTTTCTAAAACTTGCTTTCCGAGCAAGTGGAGCAACTAGCTTTGGTTCAAATCCCCAGAGATTTTATTTAGGGGGTGTGGAAAATTGGATTAATTACGAAGTCAATTCGGATTATTTGTTATTCCAAGACCCAGAGGATTTTGCTTTTATGGAACTGATAACCCCCCTTCGAGGTTGGGCTTATAGTGATGCCGTTGGTAATCACTTCTTCTTGAGCAACATAGAACTTCGTTTTCCGTTGTTCACGGCGCTCTTGCCAGGTCCGATACCAATTTTGTTCAATGACATACTTGGTGTAGCTTTTTGCGACATTGGTGGGGGTTGGATTGGAGATATATCAAATTTTAAAATGAGTCCACCTGTGGTAACCTATAGCAGTGGAAGATACAAAGTTGAACCAAATCATTTGCTGCTAAGTTTAGGCGTTGGCGCACGGGCTTGGATTTTGGGCTTGCCAATTAAGCTTGATATTGCTTGGAGAAAAGAGTATTCCACGTGGAGTAAACCGTCCTATCTTTTTTCAATAAATTACGATTTTTAATATAACTAAAATTGTTTAATTTTGTTTTTAAATCAATATCAATAATTGGTTAATTATGCCTGGACAACCACACAGAATCCTTTACATGTATAAAAAGTTTCTTGCAGGAGAAACTCTTACATCAACTCAATTGCAAGATATGATTTCAGAGGAAATAGAAATTGTAAGTATTCGAACTATTCAAAGAGACCTTCGATTGTTGCAAAAAATCGAACCAACTTTGGTTGGGACACCCAAGGGTAAAGAAATATATTGGAGAATACCCAAGTATTTTTTACAACCAAAACAAGTTGTGCGATTTGAAACAAATGAACTGTTGGCATTTCATTTTCTCAAAGCTCATTTGAAAACTTTTCGAGGCACAGTCATCGAAAGAGATGTTGAGAAATTGTACAATAAACTTGAAAAATTTGCACCAAAAGAGGTAATACTTGATGATACGATATATTGGGACCAAAACGTTGGTTATTACGATTACTCAAAAATAAATGATATCCTTAAAAAAGTTATTGAATGCACTGCATCGAAAAAATGGTACACTGTTACTTACGTAACCCCTAAAACTTCAACTTCAAAAGATATTGTTTGCCGTTTTGAGACAATTTTTTCCTATTTAGGGGTTTTATATGTTGTCGCCTACGTACCAAAGCACAAAGTACACGTTAGTCTCGCTATACACAACATATCAAAAATAGAGGAAAATCCAGATGTAATTGATGTTGCACCCCCATTTAACTTTCGGGAGTGGTCCTCCTACCGTTTTGGTGTTTTCTCTGGCGAAACTCGTGATGTAAAACTTCTCGTAAAGAAAGAGTTTATTCACTTCTTTCTAAATCGTCGGTGGCATATTTCGCAAGTTGAAAAATTAGACAAAGACGGCAATTTGATTTTAGAAATGCGTGTACCAATTGGGGTAGATTTAATTAACTGGATTTTAAGCTGGAGCGACGCAATCATCGTCCTCGAACCCAAGGAATTGATACAAAAAATAGTTAACCGTCTGACACAGGCTCTAAGTAATTACAAAACAACTTCACCCGAGATTAAACCACAGATCGAGGAGATAAAAGAAGAAAAATTTGAAACTGGTGGCAAAAAAGTTTTTGAAGAGCAAACGCCACCAGAAACAAAACCTAAAGAAGTAGTAAATGAACCGAGAGTAAAATATAAATTGTCATTAAAGAAGAAGAAAAATTAAGCTATCGGTCAAGAATTACTGTAACAGGACCATCATTTATTAGTTGAACCTCCATCATTTCTCTAAACTCGCCTGTAACAATATTCAAAGTTGTCATCTTCCTTATGTGATCAACAAATTCACAATAAATTTTATTAGCAAAATTAGGCTCTGCAGAATACATAAAATTTGGACGAAAGCCTCTTGAAATATCGCCGTAAAGAGTAAAGTTTGAAATAATCAAAATTTCACCTTTTATGTCTTGCACAGACAAATTCATTTTTCCATTTTGGTCTGGGAAAATTCTTAGATTAAGTATTTTGTTCGTAAACCAATGAACTTCTGCCAGGGTATCGGTGGGTTTAATTGCAAGAAATACAAGAAGTCCCGGTCCAATCGAACGCTTTTCACCGGATGATAGAATTGTAACGCTTGCGCTCTTGACTTTTTGTACGACAGCACGCATCCGAGTAAAAAACAAAATTAAATATTTTGAAATAAACACAGGCCAAGATCGTTAAAGAAGTTTTGATGTAATCCTTTGGGGGAGCTATGCCGATGTATGAATACAAATGTGAGGATTGTGGGAAGATATTTGAGTACCAGCAAAAAATTACTGATGAAGCTCTTGAATATTGCCCTCCAGAGATTTGCGAATCGAGTGAGCATCGAGGGAAAGGCAAGGTGCATCGAAGGATTAGTAGAAATGTTGGCTTGCTATTTAAAGGAAGCGGTTTCTACATCACTGATTACGCAAGAAGAAATTCCTCTCTATCAAGTTCCAATGATAAGAATGGCACACAACCGGAGAATGGTACCTCTGTAACTCAAAAATCCTCAACAGAGCAAAAGTAAATATTTCGGCTACTTTTTTTGGGGAAGGTAAATTAACTACCTTCCCTTTTTTATTTTTGTAGTTTAATAGTTTTCGATGATGGATAAAGTAAAGAAAAGTGATAACTTGGATAAAAATCCAATACTTGATAATTTAAATCCAGTTCAAAGAGAGGCTGTGACTGCTTTCGAAGGACCAGTTTTAGTTATTGCTGGTGCTGGAAGTGGAAAGACACGCGTCCTTACCCATAAAATAGCATACTTGATTGATATTGGAATTCCTCCGCAAAACATTTTAGCGCTAACTTTTACAAACAAAGCAGCTCAAGTAATGAAAGATAGAATAGCTAATCTTGTTAATCCCGAAGCTGCTAAAAGGATTTGGGCTGGAACTTTTCATTCTCTATTTGCAAGGATTTTACGATTAGAAGCCAAATTTTTGGGGTATACCTCGAGTTTTTCAATTTATGATGCAGACGATTCCTTGCAGATAATCAAAAGAATTATGGAGAATTTCCCTGTTTCGAATAATAAGCTGACTGCGGATACAATACATCACATTATTTCTCTGGCAAAGAATAACATTCTTACACCAGATGAATTTGCCAAAAGAGCTTCAACCACTTTTGAAAGGCACGTCGCTGATATTTATAAGGAATATCAAGATTATTTACATCAGAACAATGCTATGGACTTTGACGACCTGTTAGTTAATACGTATGATTTGTTTAAATCCTTCCCAGAAGTTTTGGAAAAGTATCAAGACAAGTTTAATTTTATTTTGGTTGATGAGTACCAGGATACAAACCGAGTACAATACTATGTTCTAAGGCAACTGGCTTTGAAGCACAGGAATATAACTGTTGTTGGTGATGATGCGCAAAGTATCTACAAATGGCGTGGTGCAGAGATAAAGAATATTTTAGATTTTCAAAAAGATTTCCCCGAATCTCGTATAATTTTACTTGAGCAAAACTATCGCTCCACAAAATGTATTCTTGCAGCTGCAGATAGTGTTATTCGTTTCAATAAAAAACAAATTGAAAAAAAACTCTGGACCGATAATCCCCAAGGCGACCTTTTAGAACTCTATCAATGCGAGACTGAAAAAGATGAAGCAGACTTGGTAGTTAGCAAAATTAACAAACTCGTCGGCACTGGAAAATTTTCATATGGAGATTTTGCAGTGTTCTATCGCACCAACGCACAGTCATTAGAATTTGAAAATGCACTACGCC
>JBKBVP010000139.1:0-4811 GCA_046289495.1 Candidatus Kapaibacteriota bacterium
CGAGACCAAACAAAAGAACGAAAATATCTAAGAAAAATCGAAGAGCAAGAGAAAAGGTACAGACAATTTGTTCATTTTAGTACCGATGGAATTTGGCGTTTCGACTTAGATGAACCAATCGATACTAACTTGCCGATACAAGAACAAATCAAGCTAATTTTTCAAGGTGGTTTTTTAGCCGAGTGCAACGACATTTATGCACAAATGTATGGTTTTGAGAAAAAAGAGGATATCATTGGAATTCGATTAACCGACGTGATGAAACCCGAAGATGTTGAAAATATTGAATACTTAAAAGCATTTATAGAAAATGGTTACAAATTAAGTGGCGGTATCTCGAAAGAGTACGACAAATATGGAAATGTTAAATACTTCGAAAACAATTTAGTTGGGATTGTAGAAAATGGGTTTCTCACTCGAGCTTGGGGTACACAGAAGGATGTTACAGAGAAAATATTATTAGAAAATTCTTTGCGAGAGAGCGAAGAAAAATTCCGATTGTTATCAGAAGCATCGCTCGTTGGAATATATTTAATTCAAGATAATAAGTTTGCTTACATTAATAAAGCTCTTGCTGATGTTTTTGGATATTCTGTTGATGAGGTAGTCGGAAGGTTAGGACCATTAGACCTCACCCACCCAGATGACCATCCAAAAGTAATAGAAAATATTAAAAAACGTGTTTCTGGCGAAATTGAAGCTTTAAATTACTCTTTCAAAGGAGTAAGAAAAGATGGTTCTGTAATTAATGTTGAGGTTTTCGGTAGAAGAATTATTTATCAAGGAAAACCAGGAGTCATAGGCACTTTGCTCGAAATCACGGAAAGAGTTAAACTCGAGGAGGAGAATCGAATTAGAACACAGCAATTGGAAAATATAATCGAGCAAACACCAAATGTAGCTATCCAATTGTATGATATCGATGGAAGAATTATCTACTGGAATATTGCCTCCGAAAAAATTTACGGATACTCCAAAGAAGAAGCCTTGGGTAAAACTCTTGATGAACTAATTGGGACAATTGAAGAGGCTAATCATTTCCAAAATGTTTTGAGGGAGATATCAAGAACTGGGAAGTTCTACGGTCCTTTTGAATCAAAATTCAAACGAAAAGATGGAACAGAAGGTTGGATTTTAAGTACTGCTTTTGCTATTCCGTCCTTCAAAAAGACACCTGTTTTTGTTTGCATGAATATTGAAACAACCGCACGTAAGATTGCTGAATTGAATCTTCAAGAGCAAAGCGAACTACAACAAACCCTAATAAATACAATTAATTCTGCAATTCTAATCTATAATGATAAAAATATTCTCTTTGTTAATGATGCCTTGATAAAACTCACGGGTTATTCCGTAGAGGAGCTTTATTCTATGCCACCTTGGGATTTGGTCCATCCAGACCAACGAGATATGGTCTCGAAAATTGTCCAAAAGAGGTTTAAAGGTGAATTAGTTCCACAGAATTATGAAATCAAATTGCTAACGAAGGATGGAAAGGTGAAGTGGGTGAATAACGCTATTAGTATGTTTAATTACAAGGGTCAGAGAGCTGCTCTTGGTACTGGAATAGACATTACTGATAGAAAATTGAACGAGGAAATTATCAAAATACAATACAAGATTGCTGATGCTGTTGTGAAAGAAAAAACATTATACAAATTCTTCGAAGTTGTAAGAAATGAACTTTCAAAGGTAATTGATACCACAAATCTTTTTGTTGCTTTTTACGACGAAGAAAGCGATGAGCTTTACTGTCCATTTGAATGGAATGAAAAAATGGATGCTCCGGTTCGTTGGTCCGCAAAAAAATCATTAACTGGAAAAGTTGTTAAAGATGGTAAGACACTATTTTTGAAGCGAGAGGATATTCAAAAACTCTACGAAAAGGGAGAAATTGAACTGTTAGGTTCAAGGGCAGAGTGCTGGCTAGGAGTTCCGTTATTTGTGAGTCGAAAGCCCTATGGAGCTTTCGTGGTGCAAAGTTATGATAATCCAAATGCATACGATGAGAGGAGTATTGAATTGCTTGAAATGGTTGCATCCCAACTTTCTTCCTATGTTATCCAAAAAATGCAAACCGAAGAACTCACTAAACTTTCACTTGCTGTAGAGAAGGCATTAATAGGAATTTTAATCACCGATGTAAACGGAACAATTGAATACGCAAATCCCAAAATTTGTGAAATCACTGGATATGGTCAAGACGAATTAATAGGTAGGAATCCTCGCATGGTAAAATCTGGTTTTCATAGCAAGGAATTTTACGAAAATCTTTGGAATACAATTCTTCAGGGCAAAGAATGGGTCGGGGAATTTTTAAACAGGCGAAAAAATGGAGAACTTAACTGGGAAAAGGGCTTGATTTCACCGATTTTAAACGAGGATGGGAAGATTACACATTTCGTAGCAATAAAGGAAGACATCACCGAACACAAGAAATTAATCGAAGAACTGATAAATGCAAAAGAGAGAGCTTTGGAGAGCGAAAAGCTAAAGACCGCTTTCTTGGCTAATGTTAGTCACGAGGTTCGAACTCCTTTAAATGGATTAATGGGTTTTGCCCAAATTTTGGAATCCCAATCTGTACCTTCGTCAGAAGTTAAAAGATTCGCAAAAGTGATTTTGAGCAAGGCAGAAGAATTGCTCGAATTGTTCAATGATATTTTAGACCTATCCTTAATAGAAACTAATCAAATAAAAATTACCCCAAAAACTACTAACATCAGCAAAATTTTATATGATGTTTATTCTACATTTTCACTAAACGATAAGGTAAGAGATAAAGTGATTGAGCTTAGGATAAAGCATTCACTACCAGAGGATTTTACAATTGTCACGGACCCATTACGACTGAAGCAGATACTTAACAATTTGGTAGACAACGCACTGAAGTTTACAAAAAAAGGCTATGTTGAATTTGGTGCAAAGCTAAGAGAAACTGGTGAAGTGGAATTTTTTGTTAAAGATACTGGAATTGGGATACCTAAAAGTATGTATTATTCAATCTTCGAAAAATTTCAACAGGTTGATACAGATTTTTTAAGAAAGGAATATCAAGGATTAGGTTTAGGACTTCCAATTTGTAGGGGCTTGGTAAATCGATTGAGGGGCAAGATTTGGGTTGAATCTGAACTTGGGGAAGGCTCGACTTTTTATTTTACCATAAGTAAATTAGATTTAGAGATGGTGAGTGAGAAAGAAGAGCTGAAAAGTTCTTTGCCTGATGAGAATTTTAAAGTTAGTGAAAAACAATTGTTTTTAGTTGCAGAAGACGATTATGTAAATTACTTGGTACTAGAAAAGTTTTTAAAGAAAAATTACGAGTGTGAAATTCTTCACGCATCTACTGGAAACGAAGCTATCGAAATATTAGAAAAGAACCCAGGAATAAGTCTTATAATTCTTGATATTCGTATGCCCAATATGGATGGTTTCACGGCATTTCGGGAGATTAGGAAGATCAATCCATCCGTTCCAATAATTGCTTTAACTGCTTATTCTTTTCTTGAAGATAGAAGAAAGATAATCGAATATGGATTTGATGATTATATATCTAAGCCATTTGATTCTAATGAATTAATAACAAAAGTTAATAAATTACTTTCGAGCAAAAAATTATAACTGATTTAAATACAAATAATTAATACAAAAAGTTTAAATTACACAGGCTTATAGGTATTAAAATCTGTGAAAAAGGTCTTTAAAAAATCTGAATAATACTTGCTTTGAGAAAGAAGAGCAGAATTTCCGAAAACCAAGAGTAGTTCACGGGCTCTTGTTAAAGCCACGTTTAATTTCCTATCGATGAGTACATTATTCTCGGTTTTTATGACATTGCAAGATAAGTAAATTTCGCTTAAATAATTAAAAGGTAGCGAGAGTAAAATTATGTCTCGTTCCGAACCTTGAAATCTTTCGATTGTGTCGATAGTTACAATTTTTCTTAGCTGTGGTAATAACTTAGAATAAATCTCAAAATTCTGAGCTCTAAATGGAGAAATTATACCGAAAGTTTCTGAAGTGATATCCCCATCTAATTTTAAGAAACTTTCGTTTAATATATATGATATTAAATCGGCTTGTTTTGAGTTGATTTTCTTTTTGTTCTCTCTCGGACAATCAATAAAAAAAACTCTTTTTCGAGCATCTAAGTTAAACTTATTTAACATAAAGGATATAATTTTTGCAATACTCTCCTGCGATTTCCTTGATGGGTTTGTTGTTATAATTCCGTGGTAGAAGAATTTGTTTATTGGTTCCAACACTTTTGGATGCATTCTTGATTGTTTGTTTAAAGTGCCGTATGAGTTTTTCCAGCTCTTGCTACGGCTTACTCTTAACAAAAATTCGAAATAAGACATTGAAAGATGCTCGAAATTTAACTTTCTTAGAATCTCGCTTTTTACTTTTGTAGCAAATTTTTCTTGTAGAATGACTGGTGGGAGTTGTTTTTCGTCGCCAATTAAAATAAACTTATCAACGTATGCAAGGATTCCAGCGATGTGAGGGAAGAGCAATTGTGATGCTTCATCTACTATAGCCACTTGAAATTTATTTAAATCAAATATTTCAGGGTTGGTCAAGAAAGAATGTGCTGTGCCCAAAATGATTTTGTTATTGTTTATTTTTTCTTCTAATTCTTCTGGTTCGAGTTCTTCGATAAGATACGGAAGTAAATTCTGTCGATAAATCGAGGATTCTTTTGTTCCAATACGGAGAAATAAATGATTAAGATTTTCTTTGTTGAGAATCTCAACAATTTCATCCACTGCTCGATTTGTATAGGCAGCTACGAGAATTTTACCCTCGCA
>JBKBVP010000140.1:0-4784 GCA_046289495.1 Candidatus Kapaibacteriota bacterium
GTACTTGTACATTTCTTAGCCAACCGGTATGCTGTTTAATATCGTAAAATGGCAATTGGTGTTGTAAAGCAAAATCTCTTATCATCAATCGAACCCGGTTGGTGGGCTCTTCTTGTAAATGACATTGTTCAATGGCAACAATTTTATCGAGAGGTTGACCGGCGAGCTGTGATGTTGCTGATGGTGAAAAAATTAAAAAAGAAACAAAAAATGCAATTATTAATGACATTTAGCTACGATTTCTGTTTTTTCAAATTGTTCACAACAGACATAAGCTTTTGTTCATAAATCTTCACGGGTATTCGTTTCTTTGCGTTTTCCAGCCAATTTTCAAGCAGTTTTTTCTGCAGGATTTCTTGAACTTCGGTAGCAAAATCGGGAATTGCCTCCTCGAAAGTTTTCTCGCGCTCTGGTTCATACGAATTAACACGCACTATTGAGTAGCCATTGTCGTAACTAAACGGTCCCAGAATACTGCCGGCGGTAGCACCCAATTCTTGTAATTTCTTCGCCATATTATCATTTTTAGTAGTAATCTTACCCCAGTAACCTTTCTTTTCTCTAAGATTTGCTCGTTGAGTGTACTGCGAGGCAAGCTCTTCGAAATTCGAGCCATCTTTTGCCAATTGCGAGTATATCTGCTTGGCAAGAGAGTCGCTCAAAACATAAATTTCATTAATATCGTAGGCAGGATATGTCTTGTATTTGCTTTTGTTTTTTTCCCAATGCTGTCGAGCAAGCACTGTGTCGAATTTCAACTTTTCCCATACCTCCATTGCCTCTACTTTAAACAGCAAGATACCATCACGAAATTCCTTAACAATTGATGCAAATTCTTGAATTTCATTTTCAAGATTTTCTGTTGCTTTGTCGATGATAATCGGATAAATGATTTTTTTAATGGCATTGGTCAATCCGGAGTGATTCAATGGAGTTGTGCGAAATTCAATTTTGGTTCTCAAAGTATTTACAAAATCACCAACGGTGTACAACCTATTGAGAACACCAAACATCACCTCCTTGTTGAGCTCGGAGGGAATGTTTTTAAACCAAGCAGTATCGAGCGTTGTTTTGGTAGTATCAACAAAAGAGAGAAGTTTTCTTAATACCCCATCATTAACAAAAAAACCATATTTGGACTGCAATTTTTCAATTAATTCCTTTTTATCGGAATCAAAATACAAGCGTTTGTATGTCCTTTTTAAATCCTCTTGGTCCTCTGCTTTGCTAAAGAAGCCTGTGGAGTCTCTGCGTATGATATGATAACCAAACTCTGTTTTAACTGGCTTAGAGATTTCACCATCTTTGAGAGCAAATAAAACTTCTTCGAAAGTAGAAGTGAAGAATTTTCCCGAGGGCACCAGACCCGAGGAGCGTGAGTACCAACCCCCGAAATCACCACCACGCATCGAGGATGTTGGGTCGTCGGAGTTCTCCTCGGCTAAAATTTCAAATTTAGCGCCGCTTTTCAACAAGAGGTACAAACTATCGGCTTTCATCAGCGCACGAGCGGAATCACGGTCGGGGGTTATTGCCACAAGTATGTGTCGACCTTTAACTTTCAACCTCGGCTCGAGTTGGTTCAATTTAATTATAAAATAGCCAAATTTTGTCGATATTGGATAGGGGTAGAATTCACCGGGTTTTAGCGAGAAAACTGCATCTTCGATTTGTCTTTGGACTTTACCCCCTGTCAAGTAATTAAGCACCAAGCCACCTCGCTCGGCAGTTTCCCGGTCCTGGGAGGAGTCTTTTGCCAGTCTGACAAAATCTGCACCGGCTTTGAGCATCTCGATTAAATTCAGGGCTCTTTTATAAGTAATTGATGTATCAGGATTATCAGCGGGAAATTGGAGGAAAATGTAGGAGATTTTTGCATCCCATTGTCGATATTTCAACATTTTTTCAACGTTGGGTGTAGTTAGTTCTTTTTCGAGAAAATAAGTTTCCGCAAGGAGTCTACGATTGGTTTTTATTTCCTCTACGATGGAAGAATCTTTGTCCAAGCCACGAAATATAGCATCATTGACCTTCAAGCGATATCGGACGTATAAATTGACAAAATCCATTAGGCTATCTTTCGGCAGTTGATACAATGAAGCGTTTTTCTTCGAGAGATTTTTCAAATATGCTTTCTCTACCTCAATGTAAGTTATTTTTTCTGCTCCGACTTGAGCTATTACGGTCTCTTTTAAATCTGTGTTGGATTTTGCACCAACTTTTTTGGGTTTCTGCTGGCTATATGCAAAGAAAAAAGAAAGACTAAAGACAACGACTATCCACGTAATATACCCAAGAGCCGATTTCATAAATACCACCTTAAACAAAAAAACAAAATTAAAAAAATTTAGCCAATCTTATTAGATTTGTAATTCAATAGTTACGAATATTAGATGAATTTATTCAATAGAATTTTAGATTTGTTACTTTTCAGAATCGGGGTCGAAGAGCAGGACGATGGTAGGGTCGTACCCATAATTACAACTGGCTCCATCGTATGGGGTATCTTGCTTAGGACAGCCGTAATCATTTTGTTAAGTTTTTTATTAATGAGCATAGTCGAAAATCGAAGATACTGGTGGATTACATTGTTATTCCTATGGCTACTTGCTGCCTATCCCGGTTGGAGGCAATTTCAATTTTACAAAAAGCATTTAGAAGAAGTAACAGAATCAACACTTTGCGGTAAATGCGTGCATTTCGACGAGACCAGCCAATTGTGCAAACTTTATGATGAACATATTTCCGAAAATTACATTCCCTGTGGCGGGGTCGACTGGGAGCCGAAGCTATTCGAAAAGGATGGAGAATAAATTTTCAAATAATAAATTTTAAGTTTCGTTAATATTTTTTTTGAGCTTTTGAAATGATACTTCCAATTTACAATGCATTTCACCCAATTTTAAAGACCAAAACAAAGCAAGTAGAAAATATCAATGATGAAATACTTGAGCTTGTCGAGAATATGTTCGAAACTATGCACTTTGCCGAGGGGATTGGCTTAGCTGCGAACCAAGTAGGCGCCTCCGTGTCTCTCTTGATAGTCGGCGATATCTTCGATGAAAACGAAAAGTTGCTGCACCCGAAAAAAGCATACATCAATCCCGAAATTCTCTCCTTTAGCGAGGAAGTCGACGAATTCAACGAAGGATGTCTATCTATCCCCGAACTTCGAGAAGTTGTCGTCCGACCCAGCGAGATTCAGATACGCTACTACGACATAAACGGAAAAGAACTTAATGAAACAGCAAATGGTCTTCTGGCAAGAGTACTTCAGCACGAGATAGACCATCTTAATGGTATTCTTTTTTTCGAAAGAATCTCCCCTATTCGTAGGACAATGATACAAAACAAGTTGAAAAAAATAAAAAAAGGACTAATCGTACCCGACTATCCTATGGTTTTGCCCGATGGCACTCTTACTAAAATTCTCTCACCAGAAATCAAAGTTTAGAGAAATTCTGTTAGATTTAGTTTTAACTTGTTTAATTTCATACAATTAAAATTTACCATTTCTTAACAAACTATTTCTAATATTGTATTTTTTAAACAATCTATGGAAAACATAAGAAATATTCAAAGCAGTGGCGAGCAAATAATTGCCATAGTCGAAGACGAAACTGATATTCTCGAGCTTGTATCATTGCATTTGAAAAAGCATAATTTTAAAGTACAAGAGTTCCTCGACATTTCATCATTCTATCGCTATTTGAATTCTGAGCTTCCCGATTTGGTAATATTAGACCTTATGCTGCCAGATGCAGATGGACTCGAAGTATGTAAATACCTAAAAAACAATGAGAATTACAAACACATCCCCATTATCATTCTAACTGCACGTGCCGACGAAACAGAAAAAATCCTCGGATTGGAGCTTGGCGCAGACGACTATGTGACCAAGCCGTTCTCCCCACGCGAACTCGTGGCAAGAGTAAAAGCCGTTTTAAGAAGAGAAAAGAAAGACGAAACCCCGAATGTAATAATTTTTGGTAAAATTCTTAAAATAGACCTACCAAAGTTCGAGGTGTATGTAAACGATGTCAAAGTGGAGCTTACGCCGAGTGAATTTAAAATATTGACACTATTGCTTAAAAGAAAAGGTTGGGTATTTTCGCGAGAGAATATTTTGGACGAACTTGGCTCGAGCGACAAAGGCGTATTGGACCGAACGGTCGACGTTCATATAAAGAATCTTCGCGAGAAGCTTGGGCCAGCAGGAGCATTCATTAAAAATGTCCGAGGAGTAGGATATAAAATCTCTGAAGACTAATAATGAAAAGATATTCCTCTGTAGTCTTTGCTTCTATCATCGCAATCGTTTTTGTCTTTGCTATTATCTTTATTTATCAAACACTAGTTACTTTCCGAGATTTCTTTATAGATTTCCAAATAAAAGAGCTTTCAAGATTCAATAATGTTGTTGAAAGTGAATTAGTATCACTTATCGAAACTACAAATTTCAACAAGCTTGCCATTACAAAGGTATCACGATATTTGGACTCATTGCTAAGTTTAAGAATTTCGATAATAGATTCAACAGGCAAAGTGCTTGTAGATACCAGAATTAGCGAAGATAAACTGGATAACCATTTAAATAGGCTAGAAATTCAACAAGCAATTGCCAAAGGCGAAGGTTTTTCACATCGATATAGTTCATCTCTAAAAGCTGAATATGTTTATCACGCAAAAAAAATTCATCTCTCCAAGGGGACAACTTTTTTCCTCAGGGTTAGCTTACCGAAAGAAAATCTGAATGTCTTTTTAATTAAACTTCAAAATCAGAT
>JBKBVP010000141.1:0-4772 GCA_046289495.1 Candidatus Kapaibacteriota bacterium
GTTTGGGAGGAAACTTGGGGAATTGGATGCATTTCTTCCGCCACCAGATTACGAACAAATTATTTCATCTAATTCCGCAATTGGTACCAATAACTTCGCATTAAACTCAAAGAATACATCAGTTGAATTGAGCGGTTGGCTCGAGGATTACAACGAAGCACTGGATTTGGCAAGACAAAGTGGTAAACCAATTTTTATCGATTTCAGCGGATTTACTTGTACAAACTGCCGCTGGATGGAAATAAATATGTTCAGCAAACCCGAAGTAAAAAAATTATTAGATGAAATGATTAAAGTCCGTCTTTTTACCGATAGAAAAGAAGAACCTTACATCTCGAACAAGGAAATGCAAATGCGTAGATTCAATTCAATCGAATTACCACTTTATGTCATTCAAACTCCTCTGGAGAAAGTATTAGCAACAAATACATTTACAAGAGATGTGAACGAATTTGTAAATTTCCTTAAAAAAGGTTTGGACCAGTATGAAAGATAAAGTTAGAATTTTGGTCGTAGTTGCTGATGGTACAGAAGACATCGAAGCTACGGTAGTAATAGATTTGCTGCGAAGAGCAAATTTCGAAGTAACAGTTGCTGGAACAAGTGAAGTGGTTGCATTTGCACGAGGGTTGAAAGTGCTTCCAGATATTTTATTAGAAGAGGTGCCAGAGAATGCGAATTTTGATTTGATTTACGTACCTGGTGGTGCCAAAGGGGTAGAAAATCTTTCTCAGAACGCACATTTGGAAAAGATATTAAAAGAAGCCAAGAGCCACAGTAGGTGGATATCTGCAATTTGTGCCGCTCCACTTTTGCTTCATAAGTTCGAAATACTCCAAGATAACGATAAAATTACCAGTCACCCATCAGTAAGACATTATTTAGAAAAATACCATTACACCGAAGAAATGGTTGTAGTTTCGGGCAAGATAATAACCAGTCGTGGCGCTGGGACTTCGATTCCTTTCGCATTGAAAATTATTGAACTGCTTGCGGGAAAGGAACTTTCCGACAAAATTGCCACTGATATTGTTTACAAAAGTTAGTCCAAAAATGAAAAGAGCAGAGTTTAAAGTTTACGGAATTGTGCAAGGGGTTGGTTATCGGTATTTTGTTTATCGCACTGCAACAAAATTAAATTTAGTTGGATACGCTAAAAATCTTTACGACGGTAGTGTACTTGTAGTAGCAGAGGGAGAGGAAAACAGTTTAACAGAACTATATAAAGAATTAAAAATCGGACCAATCCACTCATACGTGCAAAAAGTCGAAGTCGAATACTCCGAACCAAAAAATGAATTCACTCGATTTGAAATAAGGTGACCATTAATCCTTCGCAATGAAAAAATTTCAGTTCATAATCGTTTGTTTTGTCGTATTGTTATTGCCGAGTGAAATAATTTCCAAAGAGTTAATTATAACGCCAGAAGAATTAGAAGTACAAGTAGGGCTTGCGCTGAGTGGAGGCGGAGCAAGGGGAATAGCGCAGATTGGCGTCCTTAAAGCCCTTGAAAGGCACAATATTCCGATTTCGGCAATTGCTGGTACAAGCATTGGTGCATTTGTCGGTGGGTTGTATTCTGTCGGGTATAACCCCGAAGAGATGAAGGATATAGCAATCTCTACGAACTGGGAAAACGTGTTGACCACTTTGAAAGAACAAGAAAGAAGCGAATTGTTTTTGGACCAGAAACTGCTTCAAGACAGAACTTTAGCTACTCTACGATTTAAAAAATTTAAGTTCGTGTATCCGCAGGCACTATCTTTAGGATGGAAATTCAATTCCTTCATACAAAAATTAATATGGAATGGTGCATATTACTCTAATAATTTCAACGATTTAAAGGTCCCATTTCGAGCAGTTGCGACCGATGTAGCAAATGGAAGAACTATTGTGATTACGCAAGGGAATTTAATCAGAGCACTGCGAGCAAGCTCCGCAGTCCCTTTGCTCAATACACCAATTCAAATAGATACCTTGATTTTAGTAGACGGTGGTCTTTTTGCAAACATACCCGTCGAGGCACTTATGGATTTGAAGCCAGACCTTGTAGTAGCTGTCAATACCACTTCTCCTGTGATTAAAAAGGAAGAGTTGAACAAACCATGGAGCCTTGCGTCTCAAATCATAACAAATTATATGAATAGGTATGTTCAAAGTTCTATACAGCTTGCCGATTTTGTAATCACCCCTAAAATAAATGACCATCCAAATGATAATTTCAAAAGCTTGGATACTCTTATCCAAAAAGGCGAAGAAGCAACCAATGAAATTGCTCTTCAGATTTTAGAAAAAATCCATTCTAAAAAGGACTCAATACTTGAAGCAAAAATTCAACAAGTTCAATCTAAGTTTAATTTTCAAAGCAAAATTTTTTTGAAACCATTAAGTAAAAGTATAGATAAAGAATTATTCCTACTGACGGAAGATTTTACAGACCTTTCGCTAAAAGAATATTTAAGGAAAATTAAGCCAAATTCAATCCAAAAACTAAGATTTTATTCCACCGATGAGAAGAAAATTTTACTCGAAGTATTCAATAATCCAACAATAACCAACATTAAATCTATATGCACAATACCAAATCTCGAACATAGCGCCGACACAATACTCGAGAAGTTCATATTTCATTTCGATAGCCCATTAACCAGAATTAAAATCACTGAAACTTTGAGGAAAAATTTTGCCAACCGAGGGTTCTCATTTGTAAAAATCTCGATTCAGCCAGAATATCCCTCGGAAGAACTCAAAATTACAATTATCCCAAATCGAATTGGGAAAATTATTGTCGACCCAAACATAAAAACCAGTGATTTCATCGTGCGGAGGGAAGTTTCCATCAAGGAGGGCGATTTTACCAATGCAGAGAAACTTGTACAATCGTGGAACAATTTAATAAGCTCGGGGTTGTTTAGTGATGTGTTTATTGATTTTGATTTAGACACTGTAAATTCACTTTGCAATATTTTTATCTCGGCACAAGAACGTGGGACACAAGTTGTAAACCTACTTCTTCGAGTCGACAATGAAAGGAACATCCAGGGGGGCGCCGATTTAGTCCACGAAAATCTTTTCAACACTGGAAGCAAATTTTTGATATCTTTAACTGCAAGCAAAAGAGATTTCCTTGCAAAGGCAAACCTTTCGCAAACAAGAATTTGGAAGACAAGTTTTTCGGTTTCGTTCGAGGGATTCTATTACCAAAGGCTTATTCCAATATACAAATGGACATACCCAACGAGAACTAAATTTGAATCGACTATCGAAAAAGAAATCCTCACCGAGAGATACAATTTTAACTTTTCATTTGGCAAACAAATCGAGCGCCTTGGAAATCTCTTTTTTGCAGTAAAGCTTGAAAAACAGAGGCACTTTGACAAAGGCGAGCTAAATAAACCAAAGTTTAACAACATCAATAACTTCATAGTGGGGTTAATTTACGACTCGAGGGACAAACTGGAATTTTCCAACTCTGGACGATTGCTAAACCTAATCTGGGAAGCTCCTCTATTTAAATCAGAAAACAATGTTTCATTTAGTAAAGCTATTTTTATCCATAGTTCAAACTATCCAATTTTCAATGTCTTTGTGTTGCGACCGAAAGTATTTTTCGGCTTTGCAGATAATACTTTGCCTTTCCCTGATTTTTACTCATTTGGTGGTGATGGAAATTTTATTGGTTTGCACGAAGACGAAATTCACGGACGGCAAATCTTTCAATCGTCCTTAGATTTACAATATCGATTACCATTTAAAATTTATTTCGATACCTACCTTATCATTACCTACAATATTGGCTCTGTATGGCATTACTTTGATGTGATTAGAATCAGCGATTTAAGACACGGATTGGGGATTACCATAGGGCTCGATACACCAATTGGGCCAATACGCTTCTCTGCTGGAAATGCTTTCTATTTTGTCAAGAATCCTAATTCCACTGTCTTCGGACCTTTGCAATTGTATTTCTCCATCGGAAGCAAATTGTTTTAGTCAGAGAACAAAGTAAGTAAAAGCTCCATCGATTGGGTAAGTGATCTCACCGAATTCGTTCTCTGTCTTGAGGAGAAATTCCATTTTGGATCCGATAAAATTATCTTTCGAATGGAACAAAGAAGCCAAATCGATACCAATAACGAATTCCTGTTCATAGGCAAAGTACAAGTTTTGCAAATCAATGGGCACATCTGCGTAAAAATTGAACTCACCTTTACTAATTTCAACTTTTAATTCTTTTGGCTCTGTGATTAGAAGGGTTATCCGGTCGTGTTCCTGCAATTCTCTTAAAAGTCTCAAACCTAGGAGGAACAAATTCTTAGTATTGCCAAAAAAAATCTCCGATAAAAAAGCCTTGTTGGAAAGCATTGTTCCAATTGCGGATCTGGCATAGTACCTACCCCAGCCAACATCCAGAGAGAGCTTTCGTATATTACTTCCTGTAATTCTTTTTGTTGCAACAGTTAGCAAAGCTAAGTTTGGCTGTGTAGCGAGAGGCTCCAGAATTTCGCTTGGAGGCTCCACCTCCAAAACTTTGTAAATATTAATTAAATACCATCGAAAGAGCTCGTCGAAATCCTTTTTGTTTGGAGCAATATTATCGTCGCCGTACCACCAAAACCAATCTGAACCCTCGGCGACGAGCATAAAATCCATTGCTTTTGAGTATTTTGGGAAATCATTTTTGTGTTGTTCAATTAAATTTCTTGTTTTTGCAAGCCAGTACCAAGCTCTTTGTTTTTGTGGTTGGCCAATCCAGGTGTAAAAACTTGCA
>JBKBVP010000142.1:0-4743 GCA_046289495.1 Candidatus Kapaibacteriota bacterium
TGTTCTTTTTAATTTGAAGTGCTTAGGTTTGCGTGCCATTTTTTTCTATCCTTTCTGCGACTTTTTGAATTAAATTCCAAGTTTCTAATACATCCTCAAGTTGGGTATTAGTTTGACCTATTGAGAACCTTATTGCAAATTTTTCGTTTAAAATCGTATGAGAGAGAAATGCAAAACCAGAGCTATTTATCTCCTCGAGAAGTTTTTTATTTATAACATTGATTTCTTCCTCCGATAAATTTTTTGGTTTGAATCGAAAGCAAATTGTTGTAAAATTAGATGGAGCAAGTAATTCAAATCTAAAGTCTTGCTCAATTAAATCCTTAAGTTGGTTAGCAAGATTTAAATGAAAGCGCAGTTTATTCATTAACCCGCTGAGACCATAACTACGCAGTACAAACCATAATTTTAAAGCGCGAAACCTTCTGCCAAGTTGAATTCCCCAGTCTCGGTAGTTGTTAACTAAATTATCAACATCGGTTTGTAAATAGGGCGGGGTTATTTGCAATGTTTGTATTAATAATTCTTTGTTTTTGATAAAGTATATTGAGCAGTCGAAGTTTGTAAATAACCATTTATGAGGATTGAACACAAACGTATCGGCTAAATTTATTCCATCGACAAGATGTTTAAATTCTGGTAAGATAAGAGCTGAACCAACCATTGCACCATCGATATGATACCAAATATTATATTTTTGTGCAATTTCTCCGATCTTTTCAAGAGGGTCGATTGCGGTACTTCCAGTTGTTCCGAGAGCACCAATTACACACAGCGGTTGAAATCCTTTTGAGATATCGTCTTGAATCTTATGTTCAAGGAGATCAGCGCGCATAGAAAAATTTTTGTCAACTGGGATTTTCCTTAAATTCTCACTTCCTATGCCAGCTATCTTTACTGCTTTTTCAATTGAGGAATGTGCTTCGGTTGAGCAATAAACTGTGTATTTGTAAGAGTGGTTGAACCCGTATTTATTTATATTGAAATTCGAAGCTTTTTCTCTTGCCGTGAGAATTGAAACAAGGGTTGAGGTCGAAGCAGTATCTTGAATACAACCTGTGAATTCTTTTGAAATTCCAAGCGCATCTCTCAACCAAACAATCATCTTTTCCTCGAGTTCGGCAGCTGCGGGAGAAGTTAGCCACATCATAGCCTGAACACCAAGAGCGGAGGTAAGGTACTCGCCCAGAATAGAAGAGAAACTTGTGTTTGCTGGAAAATACGCAAAAAAGCGCGGATGTTGCCAGTGAGTTAGGCCTTGTAAAATCGTATGCTCAAAATCCTTAAAGATTAAATTGAATGGCTCTGGCTCGTTTGGAATTGTATCTGGTAAATTTTCGAAGATTTCTCTTGGTTTTACAGATGATTTAACGGGATAGTTTCTGATGTTTCGATAGAAGTTTTCAATCCAGTCAGTTAAAAAGTAGCCATATACTTTAAATTCCTCTGGGGTCATATTTACTCAACGTTTTCTGGATTCCAGGACACACGGAAACCTTCATTTAAGGAACACAATTTAAGAAAATCATCTTTTTCAATTTCAAAGTCAAAAACTTTGGCATTTTCTTGAATTCGACTTTTGTTCGAAGATTTAGGTATAACAATTGTACCAACTTGCAAAGCCCAACGTATCATAATTTGAGCTGGGGTTTTGTTGTATTTCTTTGATAGTTCCACTAACACAGGATGGTTAAATTTTTTACCTCTTGCCAATGGTGAATATGCCTGAATTTTAATGTTGTTTTCTTCGCAAAACTCTAAAAGTTCTTTTTGATAAATAAATGGTGAAAACTCGACCTGATTAACCACAGGCATTACGTTTGCATAGTTAAAAAGTTCTTGTAAATGTGATATAGTATAGTTGCTGACCCCAATTGCAGAGCAAATGCCTTCGTCATACAATTTTTCAAGAGCTTTCCAAGTGTCTTTGCGCAGTTTAGGAACTGGCCAATGAATAAGCTCTAAGTCTATATAGTCTGAATTCAATAGTTTTAAGCTTTGTTCAACTGCTCGTAAAGTATTGTCAAAACCTTGGTCGTCGTTCCAGATTTTAGTTGTAATAGAAATTTCCTGTCTTTCCAATCCAGAGTCTCGAATAGCCCTTCCAATATCTTCTTCATTTTTATACATTGTTGCAGTGTCGATGTGTCGATATCCTATTTCTAAAGCCCAAAGGCAAGCTTTGTAGGTCTCCTCGCCAGGTTGCATTTTGTATGTGCCCAAGCCCAAAATTGGAATTTTGATTCCATTATTCAGTGTTATTTTCGTTATTATGTTCATAAGTGTTTTACAGTAAATTCCATTTAAAAACGTTACAATTAATTTCAACGATTTTGTTATTTAGTAATTGTTAAGGTTTTGTATGCGAAAAATTTTATTTGTATTTGCTCTTGTAGTCATAAACATATTGCAGGCTTTCTCCATAACAATTTTCAATGACCCACCCGAGCAAATAATTTTCCCAACACCTACTAAAAACTTCTCCTCTGAGGCTGTTCTTGGCTTGACCAAAAAACCGTATGATGTATTGGAATACGATTTATTTCTGGACTGGTACAATGTAATGAAAAACCCATCAAGCATGGATTCTATTGATAGGGTTTGGTGGGGAAGAAATATTATTGCTTTAAAATCTTTAGAGCCGAATTTGGAACTTATTGAACTGGATGCTGTTGAGCTATTTATCGATTCCGTGTTTGTTGAAATTCACAATCAAAAAACAAAAGTCTTTCCTACACCTAAAATTTCCAATGGAAAGTTAAGAGTATCACTACCAACAAAATTAAATTTGGATGAGGTTTGTAGAGTGACTATTTATTATACATACGCGAGGAATATTCCAGAGAGTAACTACCGCGGTTTTTTCCTTTACCCCAAGGGTAAATTTGTAGATCGCCTGCCAGCGCCGTTTTACGATTCTGTTTTTGTAGAAGAACGTATTGCGTATACAATGAGTGAACCCGAAGATGCACGTTATTGGTTGCCTTGCAATGATGCACCTTATGATAAAGCTAATGCTAAAATAACTGTTCGAGTTCCTAAGGACTATCTCGTTGCTTCCAATGGATATCTCTCGGAAGTCGCTACCGATGGAGACACAGCAAAAATCTTCTTCTGGGTTTCTGACAAGCCTTTAACAACGTATTTAATTGCTGTTACTGCTTCTAAGTATGTAACGTTTGGTGATTGGTACAGAAAAGTCACATCTCCACAAGATTCGGTTGAAATTAAGTACTTCGTTTGGGAAAAAGATTACAAAGCAACTAAAACTGATGGTTCAGAATATAACGCTAAGAACACTTTGCAAACAACACCAAAAATGATGGAATTTTTCTCGAAAATTTTTATAGAATATCCTTTTATTAAATATGGAATAGTGGTATTGATGCCATTTCATTTTGGTGGGATGGAACATCAAACAATTACTTCGATTAATCGAGTCTGGCTACGGCAAAATGTTCAATTTGGTCTTGCTCACGAGTTAGCACATCAATGGATTGGTGACCTTGTGACCTGTGCCACTTGGAATGATATTTGGTTTAATGAAGGCGGTGCAACCTGGAGCGAAGCTCTTTACGCCGAAAATTTGTGGGGCAAAAGCGGTTATGATTACTTCATTCTCAGTGCTCGAAGAGAATATCTTAGAAAAGGTGGAATTGAACTCCCAGCTATTTACGGACTTCCAACTAATACTATTTTTGGTGAGTATGCTGTATTGGTATATCAAAAATCCAGTTGGATTTTTCATATGCTTAAAGAAAATTTGGGCGACTCATTGTTTTTTAGAATTTTTCGTAAGTTTTTAGTTGATTATGCGTATAAGTCTATTACAACTGGGGAGCTCATTAATTATTTTAAAAACAATGTTGAAAAACCTTCATTCGACATTGATACTTTTTTTAATCAATGGTTATTCAAGGCTGGTCATCCAATTTTCTCTTTAAGTACTACCATTCACAGTTATCCCAATGACTCTGGTTTTTATTATGCTGAAATATTGCTCTCCCAAATACAGTCTGGCATCAACGTACCCGAAGCCTTTATAACTCCTGTTAATATAATTTTCAAAAGTCGTGATACTACTGCCACAAAAACATTTTTCACCTACGACAGAATTTCAACTTTCAAAACTTCTTTGCCATTCTTTCCTGATTCAGTTTTTATTGATACAACTTCTGTCCTTTGTGAAGTAACTAATATTTATCTTTCTGCTATAGAGAAAGAGCCTAATTTGTTCAAAGTTTTTCCGAATCCAATTTTTGGTAGTCATACTTTATTTGTGCAAGTTGGTGATATAGTCGATTATCCAATAAAGCTCTCAATTGTTGATTTTCTTGGTAGAAAATTAATTAGTAAAACTCTTTTGTTAAATGGTATTAATAAAATTATTCCCATTCCAGAGCTTGCTCTTCTGCCAAGAGGAATCTACATAATCGCTATTGATAATGGGAAAAGGATTTACTGTGAGAAACTTCTGAAGGATTAATGGCTAATGAAAGAAAGGCATTAATACTTGCATCATTATCGGTAATATTTTGGTCAACGGTTGCTACAGCATTCAAGATAGCTTTAACATATGTTAACCCATATCAGTTGCTTGTCTTAGCTTCAACTACAGCTTCGATAGTTTTATTAATAGACTTACTTTTGACAGGCAAACTAATAATTTTGAATGAGTTACAATTTAAATTTTTCCTAATGTCTGCACTAACTGGACTTCTCAACCCTTTTCTTTATTATCTG